>CALWTV010000241.1 GCA_944384555.1 uncultured Clostridia bacterium
TTTCTGAAATCGTTAAATTTTTTGCGGATTTTTATTCAGATTTTGATACCGAAAGAGCTTATGAAATGCTCTCAAAGCTATCTATTAACCCAAGCGATAAACTCAAAACTATGTCAAAAGGCACAAAAGAAAAGGTTCAGCTCATTTTAGTTATGAGCCGCCGCGCTCAATTATACATTCTTGATGAGCCTATCGGCGGAGTTGACCCTGCCGCTCGTGATTATATTTTAAACACCATTATTACAAATTATAATGAAAATTCCACTATTTTAATCTCAACTCATCTTATCTCGGATATCGAACGAATTTTAGATGATGTTATGTTCATTTCAAATGGAAATATTGTTCTTTCTTCTTCTGTTGAAGATATCCGCGAAAATCAAGGAAAAAGTGTTGATGAGCTTTTCAGGGAGGTATTCAAATGTTAGGCAAACTTTTAAAATATGAATTTAAATCAACTGCCCGCATATTTCTGCCAATGTATATTCTGACTATTGTACTTTCTCTTATATCACGTATCTTTATAACTTTTGAAGATACTAATATTACCCTCAAGGTCATTGCCTCAATTTCCACAATACTTTTTGGCTTTTCTCTGATATTAATGCTCGCAACGGCATTTATAGTGGTAATTCAACGATTTTACAAAAATCTGCTGAGAGATGAAGGTTATCTCTCATTTACCCTCCCCGTAACACCGTGCCAGCATATTGTCTCAAAATTGATTTCTGCTTCCATTTGGTTAATCATTAGCTTTATTATATTTATTTTCTCAATCGCAATTATTATTACAGACAAAATTTTCATTGATAATATAGTTCAATTTTTTAATGATTTAATTGCAAATACAAACATAGATATAGTATTTTTAATTTTTGAATCTATTATCATTGCAATTACATCTATGTTAGTATTTTTGCTCATGACATATGCTTCAATGGCAGTAGGACAACTTATAAAAGGTCATAAAATCATTGGTTCAATTGCGGCATACTTCGGATTTTATACTGCAGTTCAGATTATTATGGCAGTTTTACTTTTAATTATAAGTCTTATAAATCCTTATATAATATATGATTCTAGATCCATATTTATATCTATCATTATTTTCGTTCAAATTATTTTAATCACAGTGTTTTTCACAATAACAAACTATATATTAACCAAAAAACTCAATCTTGAATGATATATCTATTTACGATATTTAGTAGGAGATACTCCAGTAAATTCTTTAAATGTTCGTGCAAATCCGGCAGGGTCAGTAAAACCGCATTCCATAGCGATGTCAGATATCGATTTATTCTTGTCATGCAATAATTTTTTTGCACGGTTTATGCGGCAAATTTGTATATACTGGTACGGAGAAGTCCCTGTTTGTATTTTGAACAACCTAATAAAATGATATTTTGATAAATTTGCTATCTGCATTAGCTGCTCCAATTTCAGATTTTCACTTAAATGATTATGTATATATTCCACCGCTTTATTTATATCTTCTCTTACAATAATATCTTCACTGCTAATCTCATAAAGATATGAATTCAGCATTTCAAGCATTACTCCTGATATTGCATGACTTCTTTCACCATTTATTAAAACTCCTTCATAATCGCAGTATTTTTGAAAAACCACGAAACAAGACTCGATTATGCTGGAGTTTTTTATTGTCACCAAATCAGGATTATTTATGTAATACTCTAAATACGCATTTATTCCATACCCGCCTATATGCATATAATAAAATTTCCACGGCTCATTTTCCGAAAGAGTCCCGTATTCGTGATAATCCATGCAGCTAAATACAACTGCTTTTCCTGCTGACAATTTATAATTATTACCTTTAATTCTTAAATAACCTTCTCCTGATACTGTATATATAAAAATATAATAACATTCCCTATCTCTTTTTGTATAATACTTTTTTCCACATTCCCACATACCATAATTATATAAATAAAAAGGAAATTTATTTGTTTTTGCATCAACTATATAATTGAATCCTATATTATTGTTTATAGGGTCAAATCTATATTCAAGCACAATTATCACCACCATTATTTATATTTAATTTATTACATAATAATAAAAAAAGCAATATTTACACTATTATACGCAATAATTGCATGGAAAAATATTAATATTTATTATATAATATACACATATTCTATAATAATTTTATATTCGGGGATGGAGATTATGAAAAATTCCACAAAAAAAGTTATCGCATTTTTACTAGTTACCCTTATGACGTTTCCGACATTTTTATCTTGTTCTAATTCAACACAAAACAATTCAAACTCGCCTACAAGCGATTCATCACAAACAAGTAGTTCCTCGGATTCTGCGGAAACTTCCATTTCCGATGCGGAACAATACGCTCCCGATATACCTGAGTTAGATTTTCAAGGAGAAATTTTCAGATTTATTACACGTGATGACAGCATGCATTCTTATTCGGTTCATACACGCGATTTAATGGCCAATGAACTTAACGGGGAAGTTATCAATGATGTCGTATATCAGAGAAATAATAAAATAGAAGAAAAATATAACGTTAAATTTGAAATTACTACGTTCGATGAAACAATAAACGAAAATACACCAAACCAAACAGTTGAAAATGCCGTCCTTGCCGGTTCTGATGAATTCGATTTGCTGCTTACCCATATGTTAAATGGTGCTGCTTCGGTAACACGAGGTCTTTATTATAACTGGAATACTCTCCCATATATAGATATGACTAAGCCTTACTGGTCCGCCGGTGCGACTGAAGGTTTATCCGTAGGGGATAAAATAATGCTTGCATTAAGCGACCTTTGCGTAAGTTCAAATGACAATACTCACTGTATGCTGTTTAATAAACAACTTGCTGAAAATTATAAACTCGAAGATATATATTCTCTTGTTCGCGATGGTAAATGGACATTTGATGTCTTTCGCGAAATGATAAAAAATGTAAGCACTGACCTAAACGGCGATAGCAAAATGGACGAAAATGACCTTTATGGCTATCTTATCGGCGGCAGCAGTGGAGAATTAAATTTCCTTTGGGCAGGCGGTTCTCAAGTATGTTCAAAAGATGAAAATAATATTCCTTTCCTTGATATGTACTCTGAACGTACTGTTGCAATTTATGATTTTCTTTATGAACTCAGGTTCAGTGATGATACATATCAAATTGCAAGCTGGGTTGACCCTAAATGTCCCGAATTCTTTGCGGCAAATCAGGCTTTGTTTATGAGTACACAGGTCGGTGTTATAAACGATTTACGTGATATGGAATCTGATTTCGGTATCATTCCTTATCCTAAATTTGATGAAGCGCAGGAAAATTATGCACATTATGTTGACGGTCATGCTACCATGATGGCTGTACCTAAATCCATTGGAAACCCTGAAAAAGTAGGGGCAATAATCGAAGCTCTTTCATATGAATCATATGTATCATTAGTACCCGTATATTATGACACTGTAATTACCAATAAAATGTCGAGAGATGAAGAATCTGGCGAAATGCTTGATATTATATACAATACAAGAGTATTTGACTTTGCTTATTGCTATGATAACTGGAATCTTTCATTTGCATTTTCAAATCTTCTTAATGCAAAAAGCAATAACTTTACATCGAAATATGAAAAATCTGAAAAACTTGAAATTAAACAGCTCGAAAAAGTTATCGAAGTATATGATGAACTTGAATAAATTAAATTTGCAGGGGATTT
>CALWTV010000242.1 GCA_944384555.1 uncultured Clostridia bacterium
ATACCATTATCGTTGGCGGCGCAGGCTCAACTGATGAAATAAAGGGCAGAATCGCTCAGATTAAAGCGGCTATCGAAACCACAACATCTGATTTTGACCGTGAAAAACTTCAGGAAAGACTTGCTAAATTGTCTGGCGGCGTAGCAGTTATCAAAGTTGGTGCAGCTACTGAAGCTGAAATGAAAGAAAAGAAACTTCGCATTGAAGATGCTCTTAATGCAACTCGTGCAGCTGTTGAAGAAGGTATCGTAGCAGGTGGCGGTGCAGCATACATTAATGTAATTGATGATGTTGCAAAGATTATTCCTACCGTTGACGGCGATGAAAAGACCGGTGTTAAGATTGTATTAAAGGCACTTGAAGAGCCGCTTCGTCAGATTGCTCAGAATGCAGGTTTTGACGGCGCAGTTGTAGTTGATAAAGTTAAGTCAAAGAAGAAACTCGGATTTGGTTTCGATGCGTACAACGAAAAGTATGTTGATATGGTTGAAGCCGGAATTGTTGACCCGACTAAGGTTACTCGTTCCGCACTTCAGAATGCAGCATCTGTTGCGTCAGTTGTTCTTACAACAGAGGCAGTTGTAACATTCCAGAAAGAAGAACCGGCTCCTGCAGCAGCTGCTCCTGGTATGGGCGGCGGCATGGGCGGAATGTATTAATTTCGCAACGCGCATAAAAATTAGTATAATATATGAAAAAGCGGGCTGTCCCAAAAACAGCTCGCTTTCTTTGATTAATTTGATTAAATATAAAAAATAGGGGCTAAATTATAATAGCCCCTATAATTTGTATTAATTATTTAATTTTATTGAAAATTAGCCTTCCGGACTCGGTGTGATTAAACCATAGTCGTTGTCTTTTCTCTTATATACAACGCAAGTATCATTTGTAACACTGTCACGGAAAACGAAAAATTCATGTCCGAGAAGATTCATTTGTAAAATCGCTTCTTCGGGTGTCATCGGTTTAAAAGCGAAAGTCTTTGTGCGAATTTTGTATTCCTGCTCTTCTTCAATATCCATATATTCATCATTTGGAACAGGATTGAAGGCACCCTCTCTCAGTCTGCGCTCAAGACGAGTTTTATTTTTACGAATCTGACGTTCGATAGAATCAATACATCTGTCAAGTGCGTTCTGGAAGGTGGAATTCTTTTCCTCCGCACGGAAGAGGGTTCCGTTGCTTGAGATGGTTACCTCTAAGCATTCTTTTTCGCGCAGTCTGCTGAATTTTACCGTAGCCTCTGCTTCTGTGGAGAAGAATTTGTCAAATTTAGCAAGTTTTTTATCGACCAAAGCTTTAAGGTCATCGCGAACTTCCATCTGTCTGCCTATAATAGTAATGTTCATAATCGAAACCACCTTTATGTAGAATTGAACAGCTGATAATCAATCTAAGATTATTTACTGTGATTATATTATACTACATATTTTTTAAAATGTATATAAAAAAACGAAAGTTTTTTTAATTTTTTTATTAAAAATTCCTACATAATGAGTGATGACACTGTGATTGGTTGTTGAATAAACCGAACGATTATGATAAATAACCTTGACGATAGAGAAGTTCGGCAATAAGTACCGCACCGCCTGCCGCACCTCTGAGGGTATTGTGAGCAAGACCTACAAATTTGTAATCAAAAATAGTATCTTCTCTTAAACGTCCCATGCAAATTCCCATACCGCCGTAAATATCTCTGTCAAGCGCAACCTGAGGGCGGTTATCTTCTTCAAAATATGTGATAAACTGTTCAGGTGCACTGGGAAGTCCAAGAAGCTGGGGTTTACCGCGGAATTCTTTCCATTTTTTGAGAATTGTATCTTTTGAGGGTTTATTTTCAAAGTTAACGAAAATTGCGGCAGTGTGTCCATCAGTTACAGGAACTCTGATACACTGAGTGGAAATAAGCGGAGCTTCCGCGGGAACAATTATGCCACCTTTAACTTCACCCCAGATTTTAAGCGGTTCTTTTTCGCTTTTTTCTTCTTCGCCGCCGATATAGGGAATAACGTTATCCTGCATTTCGGGCCATTCCTTGAAAGTTTTGCCGGCACCGGAAATTGCCTGATAAGTGGTGGCAATTACATTTTTTATACCGAATTCAAGTAAAGGAGTAAGAGCGGGAACATAGCTTTGAATCGAGCAGTTAGGCTTTACTGCGATAAAGCCTTTCTGAGTTCCAAGACGTTCTTTTTGACTTGCAATTACATTAAGGTGGCTGTCGTTTATTTCCGGAATAATCATAGGAACATCGGAAGTCCAGCGGTGAGCGGAGTTGTTTGAAACAACCGGAATTTCCGCTTTAGCATAAGCTTCCTCAAGTGCTTTGATTTCATCTTTTTTCATATCAACAGCACAGAAAACAAAATCAACTTTTGATTTCATCTGTTCTATATCAGATGCGTCAATAACTACCATATCCTTTGCTTCTTCAGGAATGGCGTTTTTTAATTTCCATCTACCTTCAACAGCGTCACAATATTTCTGACCTGCGGAACGGGGACTTGCGGCAAGCGCTGATAATTTAAAATAAGGGTGATTTTCAAGCAGAGTAATAAATCTCTGACCAACCATGCCGGTTGCGCCAACGACACCGGCTCTTAATTTATCTTTCATTTGGTATAATACCTCCGTGAAAACAATGATTATATTTATAGTAAATCAATGATAATAATATGAAAAATATTATATCACATGGGGGTAACGGTGTCAATTCAGTAAAATAAATAATATATGTAAATTTTTTAAACGGATTTTATAATATCATTACATATTTATAACGCTGATAAAATAGATAACTATTAAATATCTAATGTAAAGATTGTTTTATATAACCTTTATTTGACTTGACATATATGTTTTTTTTCAATATAATATATATATTAAAATTTTATTATGATGAGGTATAATGTCCGTTTTAAAGTATATGACGGATATATGAATAAATATGGCAAATAAGCTGAGCATTCTTGTAGTAGGCGGGGGCGGCAGAGAACACGCAATCGTCAAAAAAATAAGCGAGAGCGAAAGAACCGGTAAAATATATGCGGCTCCCGGAAATGGCGGTATCGCTCAAATCGCGCAGTGCGTACCGATAAAGGCAACAGATGTAGACGGAGTTGTGAAATTTGCGTCTGAAAATAAGATTGACCTTGTGTTTGTCGCACCCGATGACCCGCTTATGCTCGGTATGGTTGATAAATTGAATGAAGCCGGAATTCGTGCGTTCGGTCCAGTACAGAATGCCGCGATAATTGAGGGAAGCAAGGTTTATTCCAAAAATTTGATGAAAAAGTACGGTATTCCCACAGCCGCTTATGAAACATTTGACTCAAGCGAGGCGGCAAAGGAATATATTAAAAAGATGAATACATATCCTACCGTTATTAAAGCCGAAGGTCTTGCACTCGGTAAAGGTGTTATAATCGCTCAAAATTACGATGAGGCAATTGAAGCAGTAACTTCAATTATGGAAGATAAGGCATTCGGTGACGCTGGCGGACGTGTAGTTATAGAGGAATTTTTAAAGGGCAGAGAGGTAACTGTGCTTGCGTTTACGGACGGAAAAACAATTTGCCCAATGGTATCCTCTCAAGACCATAAGCGCGCCTTTGACGGTGACAAGGGACTTAATACCGGAGGTATGGGTTCATATTCTCCTTCGCCTGTATATACGCCTGAAATTGCTCAGCGCTGCATGAATGAAATTTTCAAGCCCACTGTCGAGGCTATGGAAAAAGAGGGTAGAGTATTTAAGGGTGTAATATATTTCGGACTTATGCTTACCGAAAAAGGACCGTATGTAATCGAATATAACGCGAGATTCGGCGATCCGGAAACACAGGTTGTACTTCCCAGACTCAAAACCGATTTCCTTGATATAATTGACGCGGTAATTGACGGTAATCTTGATAAGCTCAATATTGAATGGGACAATGGTGCGGCGGCTTGTATTGTGCTTGCTTCGGGCGGTTATCCTGCATCATATGAAAAGGGATATAAAATCACAGGTATAGACGCGGCAAATAAACACGCCGATGTATTTGTTTACCATGCCGGCACTTCCGAAAAAGATGGCGAATTTTACACAAACGGCGGTCGTGTGCTCGGAGTTACCGCAAAGGCAGATACAGTTGCGGAGGCGGTTAAAAAAGCGTATGCGGCAGCTGAAGAAATTTCATGGGATAAGATGTTCTGCCGTCATGATATCGGTCATGATGCGTAAAATTTTAAATATAAATTAAAATTAATTGAAAGGGACGGCTTAAAACAAAACTATGTCGTTCGATATTTTAAGCAAAATTCAGCAGGCAATGCCGGATTTGTCAAAAGGGCAGAAATTAATCGCACAGTATATAATTGATCATTATGATAAAGCGGCATATATGACAGCGTCGCGTCTCGGCTCGGAAGTAAATATTTCAGAATCGACCGTTGTCAGATTTGCAATAGAACTAGGATTTGAGGGGTATCCGGAACTTCAGAAATCATTGCAGGAGCTTGTGCGGACAAGGCTTACCTCGGTTCAGCGCATGGTTATCGCAAATGACAGAATGGGCGATGATGTGCTTTCAAAAGTGCTAACGGAAGATATGGAGAAGATAAAATATACTCTCGAACACGTGGGATATGATGATTTCAATAATGCCGTAGATTCCCTTATCTCCGCAAAAACTATATATATTATAGGTGTACGTTCATCTGCGGCGCTTGCGGCATTTACTAATTTTTATTTTAATCTTATTTTTGAAAATGTGCGTCATATAAACACCACGAGCAGAAGCGAAATGTTTGAACATCTTATGCGAATCGGAAAAGATGACGTAATAGTGGCAATCAGCTTTCCAAGATATTCAAAGCGTATAGTGAATGCGGTGGATTACGCAAAATCGCAGGGGGCGCACGTTATCGCACTGACTGACAGCGAACAGTCGCCGATTGCCGCTTATGCTGATAATTTATTGACGGCACGTTCAGATATGGTTTCATTTGTAGATTCCCTTGTCGCGCCGCTTTCGATAATTAATGCAATAATAGTAGCAATTGGCAGAAAAAAGCAGACGGAGATAGAGGGCGTTTTTGAACGACTTGAAAATATATGGGACGAGTATGACGTTTATGAAAAAGAATCTCCCTCAAATGATTTATCACAAGATAAAATATAAATAAAAAATTATCCGAAAAGTACTTTTAATAATTATTATTCGGATAATGTAAAGGTAGAATTGATGAATGATATAAGAAAAATTGCGGTTATAGGCGGCGGAGCATCGGGGCTTATTGCGGCAGGCTATGCGGCTTTCAACGGGGCGGACGTAACTTTATTCGAGCGTAACTCCGTAATGGGAAAAAAAGTCCGCATAACGGGAAAAGGAAGGTGCAACGTCACAAATAACTGTGATTTGAATGAATTTCTTGCAAATGTTATCAGAAATCCAAAATTTCTGTATGCGGCATTAAGTAATTTTTTGCCTGCCGATACAATGGAATTTTTTGAAAATCTCGGCGTGCCGCTTAAAACTGAACGCGGTAGACGTGTATTTCCGGTTTCGGATAAAGCGGCGGATATAGCGCGCGCACTTGAAAAATACGCAAGGGATAACGGAGTTAAAATAATAAATCAGCGTGTAAAATCACTGTGCGTTTCCGAAAATGCGGATTTATCTGTGACAGGTGTGAAAACCGAGCAGGGCGAGTATAATTTTGACGCAGTGATTATTGCGACTGGTGGCATTTCATATACGGGAACAGGCTCTGACGGTGATGGATATAAGCTTGCGAAAAGTGTTGGAATAGAGGTAACACCGCTGAAACCGTCGCTTGTGCCGATTGAAACCGAGGAAGATGTATCCGAGCTTGCCGGAGTTGCACCGAGAAACGTTGTGTTGTCGCTTGTGAAAAAGAACAGCGGTAAAGTTGTGTTTTCCGAAATGGGAGAAATGTTGTTCACTCATTTTGGAATAAGCGGACCTCTTACCCTCAGCGCGTCGGCGCATATATCAGATATGAATCCGGCGGATTTTATCGCCAAAATCGATATGAAACCGGCACTTGACGAAGCGGAGCTTGACAGGCGTCTGCTTTCCGATTTTGCAAAATATCAAAACCGCGATTATATAAATGCACTCGGCGATTTGCTGCCGGCTAAAATGATACCGTGTGTTGCGGCAAAATCCGGAATAGACCCTCATATGAAAGTTAATTCGATAACAAAAGAACAAAGGCGTTCACTTTTGAATACGCTCAAGGGACTTTCATTTCGGCTGAAGAGGTTTCGCCCAATTGAGGAAGCTATTATAACAGCTGGAGGAGTCGCAGTTCGTGAAATAAATCCGTCCACAATGGCCTCAAAAAAAATCGGCGGGCTTTATTTTGCCGGAGAAGTGATTGACGTTGACGCATACACGGGCGGCTATAATCTTCAAATCGCGTTTTCAACCGGAATGCTTGCCGGTCAGAATGCGGCTTGGGGAGTATCATAAATAAAATTGTGAAAAATGGTAAGTGATATGACTGAAAATAAAAAAATAATAATCGCACTTGACGGTCCGAGTGGGTCTGGTAAAAGTACGGCGGCAAGAGCTGTTGCAAAAAAACTCGGGATTTTATATGTGGATACCGGCGCGCTTTATCGTACAGTCGGTTTGTATGTAAAACGGTGCGGAGTTGACCCGACGGACGGTAATGCGGTCTGCGGTTTGCTTGATAAAGTAAAAATTGAACTTAAATTTAACTATGAGGGACAGCGTGTTATTTTAAACGGTGAAGATGTAAGCGATTTAATCCGAAACGATGAAATGTCAAGATATTCCTCGGCAGTATCGGCCATCGGAGGAGTACGCGAATTTTTGCTTGATATGCAACGTTCAATGGCTGATAAAAACAGCATAATTATGGACGGGCGCGATATTGGAACAGTTATTTTCCCAAATGCGGATGTGAAAATTTTTATGTATGCTTCAAGTGAGGTCAGAGCAAAACGCAGATATGATGAGTATACCGCAAAAGGAATCGAATGTGATTATGAAAAAGTGCTTGCGGACATAATACAGCGTGACAGAAATGACAGTGGAAGAAAACTTGCTCCGGCAGTTCCTGCGGCAGATGCGGTTATGCTTGATAATTCTTTACTTGATTTTGATGGTACAGTAAATGCGATAGTCGAAATTGTACGCAAGAAAGGAATTGAAATTTAATGACCCCTTTTTATCGAAAAATATATAATGCCTTTGCCAATAGGTTAAGACGTTTTTTGAAAATAACGGTAATAGGTGCGGAAAATGAGCCAAAAGAAGGCGGGTATATCCTGTGTGCAAATCATACAAGCAATCTTGACGTTATAGTAATCGGAGCCGCAATGAGCCGTCAGGTAAGATATATGACCAAAAAGGAATTGTTTAAAATTCCTCTGCTCGGTTCTCTTATAACTGCGTTTGGAGCTTATCCCGTTGACCGCAGACAAGGCGACGTTTCCTCAATCAAAAAAACTATTTCCTTAGTAAAAGATGGAGAGGTAGTAGGCATTTTTCCGCAGGGACATCGGTATAAAAAAGTAAATCCGAGAGAAACCGAAGTAAAAAGTGGTGTGGGAATGCTTGCGTATCGTTCAAAAGCAACAGTTGTACCTGTTTTTATACGTACTCCTAAAAATTATGTCACCATGTTCTGTAAAAAAGAAGTCATAATCGGAAAGGCAATTCCGTTTGAGGAATTAGGCTTTGAAAACGGCGGACAAGATGAATACAGCTCAGTTACCAGAATGATTTTTGATAAGCTGTGCGATATCGGAGAGGGTAGGGTTGATGGCTGAAATTGTTGTGGCTAAAAGCGCAGGTTTTTGTTTCGGAGTCAGGCGCGCTACCGATGCGGTTGAAAAATTAATAAATGAAAATCCAAATGGGACTATTGTAACGGTAGGCTCACTTATACACAACCGAGTATATACCGAGTCGCTGAAAAGCAGGGGCGTGATTATAATTGAACCTGATGAAGAAAGCGGGCTTGATAAATTATATGAACTTTATAAATCGTCTGATGAATCGCATGAAGTTACCGCGGTAATCAGAACTCACGGAATAAGAAGAGAGATATCTGAAAGATTGGCTGAATATGAAAAGTCAAATCCATATTTCCATGTGCTTGACTGTACATGCCCATTTGTGAAAAAAATCCATAAAATTGCCGCTGAAAATTCCGGTGACGGGAAATTGTTTATTTTAATAGGAGATGAATTTCACCCGGAAGTACAGGGAATAATAAGCTATATTGACGGAGATTATAAGGTTTTTGAAAATTCAGACCAACTATTTAATTTTTTTAAAATTATAAATGAACCTGATATTTCTAAAAAACAGGAATTAAATTCCAAAAAACAAGTCTCTATGGCGGCTCAAACAACTTTTCGCTTGTCTGAGTGGAAAAAATGTCAAGAAAATATCAAAAAGGTATATACAAATGCTTTAATTTTTGATACAATATGTAGTGTGACGGAAGAAAGGCAGTGCGAAGCCGAACGTCTTTCCCAAATATCGGATATGATGTTTGTAATCGGCGGTCGAAACAGTTCAAATACAAAAAAGCTGTTTGATATATGCGCCGCGCGGTGCGATAAAACCTATCTTATTGAAACCGCCGCCGAAATTCCCCCGCGCTTTGCACTAATTCAAAGCGCAAATAATATAGGCATTACTGCGGGAGCCTCAACTCCTGACAGTATAATACAGGAGGTAAAAAATACCATGAATGAACAGACCATGGCAGAAAATTTCGAGACTTTGCTCGAAGAATCAATGAAAAACACATTAAAATCAGGAGATACAGTTAAGGGTGTAGTTACATCGATTTCTCAAAATGAAATACATCTTGATATCGGCGATAAAGCTACCGGCATAATAACACTTGATCAGATAACCGATGACTCTTCTGCTAAACTTGACCAGATGTTTAAAATCGGTGACGAAATCGAAGCGTTTGTAATTAAAGTCAGCGATATTGACGGTATAGCTACTCTCTCCAAAAAGCGTATTGACTCAACTAAAAACTGGAGAAGAATCGTAGATGCAGCAGCAAGCGGTGAAACTTTGGAAGGTAAGATTATTGAAGTTGTAAAAGGTGGAGTAATCATTTCCCTTGACTCTGTGCGCGTATTTATTCCTGCGTCTATGACTGGAGTTCCGAAGGACGGAGACCTCTCCTCTCTTCTTAATACCGTTCAGAAAGTTAAAATTGTTGAAATTAAAGAAGATCGCCACCGTGCATATGCTTCAATCCGCGCATATCTGAAAGAACAGCGCGAAGCTAAGGAAGCTGCTTTCTGGAGCACAATCGAAGAAGGCAAAGAATATACCGGTGAGGTTAAGAGCCTTACATCATACGGCGCATTTGTTGATCTCGGTGGAGTAGATGGTATGGTACATACCTCTGAACTCTCATGGAGAAGAATTAAGCACCCGTCCGAAGTTGTAAATGTAGGCGATGTTATCAAGGTTTATGTAAAGAGCTTTGACCCCGAAACAAAGCGTATCTCTCTTGGATACAAGACAGAAGATATGGATCCTTGGAATATCTTTACAAGCAAATATTCCGAAGGCGATACCGCATCTGTTAAAATCGTAAGCCTTATGCCGTTCGGTGCGTTTGCGGAACTTGTTCCCGGTGCAGATGGTCTTATCCATATAAGCCAGATTTCAACCGAAAAAATCAACAATCCGGCAGATGTGCTTCAGCTCGGTCAGGTTGTAGACGCGAAAATTATCGCGATAGACTATGAAAACCGCAAGATAAGCCTTTCAATCCGTGCGCTTCTTGAAGAAGCGGCTCAGGCTGAAAATGAAGCTCCTGCGGCAGATGAAAACGGTATTGTTTATTCAACAGACAAAGCTGAATAATTTTTAAAATTTTAAAATTATAACACGGTAGGTTATTATGACTCCTATCGTGTTATTTTTTAAAAGAAAACTGAAATTTTGCTGTTATGTACAAAATAGTATAAAAAATAGTATTATAAATTTACGTAGATTTGGCACTATTCCTAAAATATTGATTAAAAATATGTCAAATATATATATTGACATTTGTTATCATATTATATATAATAAATACAAAAAAGTGAATATTAATTTTAATTAAAGTTATATATATTGTTCTGTGTATAAATTTAAGCATTGCATGGGGCATGATATATAAAATTTCAAGAGCACCTTTCATACTATATTATTTGTTTGACTAAAATTAAAGAAAATAATTATGAGGTATATTTATGTTAAAGTTAAAATTAGTATTGGTTATTTTGGCGCTTATTTTTACAATGGCACCCGTTGCTGTGTATGCAGCAAATGCAGATGATTCACATTCAACGGAGATATCACAGTCAGATGAATTAATCTTAGAAGAATTGGAGTGGTTAGGTATTGATGACGTTGAAGCGGAAGTAAGAAGAAGGCATGAGAATTATGTTAATAATGCATCGTCTCGTAACAACGCTACAAATGAGGTTGATTATGGCTTAACTATCGAAGAAGTTTCGCTTTTGACGGAGGAAGATTGGTTAGAAGTAGGTCGGCTTTCGGAGATAAATGCAAAAAACAAGGGCATACCAGAAAATGGAGTGGAAAATAATTTCTATGCAGCGTCTGTTATAAAGGAAATCTCCGCCATGCGCCGCGCTGAAAATTCGAGTGAAAACACCAATCTAGCGCCTGAGACAAGAGTCAACATTTTTGGCTTTGAGGTGAATGATGTAGAATTATCTTTATCTGTTTCACATCCGATTGAATTTACATATTATGCATCTATTAGTAAAAAAGCTAATGATAAAGCATTAGAAGTTTATACTGAATCATCATGCTGGTATAATGGAAATGGCGATGCTTTCAGACACGTATCGTGGAGTGCATTATTGTATTGTAAATTTTATGATGAGAATAATTCTTCTCATTCAGCCGCTGAAGAACATACGTATATGTGGACAAATGCGCACGAAGGATATCAACCAGGAGAAACTACTGACCCGTTTGATGAAAGCTTAGATTTACCGGTTCGTATGGATTTATATAATAATAAAATTGGAATTTTGCTTGCTTCTACCCGAATAGATATGAATAGTTATGATGAAAATACGATTTTTGGACGCGCCGAATCGTGGGTAGATGAAGGTAAGGCTAAGCGTATTGATAAAATTAACGGTGTTGATCAGTTGGTTTCAACATATAATGCAGAAAAAAATTAAAGCTCTTTATAATTAAAGATTTAAGGCATAGAAGTTTTTAAATGCTATTTGAATAATCAAGTATAATTTTATTTGTATATTTATCGCTCTTGAAATTTAATATATAAAATTACCGACACTTTTTAGGGTGTCGGCTTTTCTATTTGGTTGAAAGATATTTGGACTTAGTACAAATAAATGATTAATTATTTTTCAGCGCGCGTGCAGTATTTTCTTCCTGGAATTGCTTTAAGTACAGACTTTGATAATATCCACCGGCTTTAAGAAGCTCGTCATGTGTGCCTCTTTCAACTATTTTACCGCTTTTAACAACAAGTATAATATCCGCTTGTTTGATTGTGGAAAGTCTGTGAGCAATTATAAATGAAGTTCTTCCGTGAAGTAACGTTTCGGTTGCGTCTGCTATAAGTTTTTCTGTCATGGTGTCAACTGAGCTTGTGGCTTCATCAAGCACAAATATTGACGGATTAGTCAGTATAGCACGCGCGAATGAAAGCAGCTGTTTTTCTCCGGTTGAAAGTAAATCTCCGCCTTCGCCGACTTCACTGTCAAGCCCATTTTCCATTTTTTCAAGTATATGCTCCGCAGATACACTTTTTATTGCGGCAATAAGTTCTTCATCTGTTGCGTTAGGGTTACCATATGCGAGATTTTCTCTGATTGTTCCCGAAAATAGATGAGGAGTTTGAAGAACGTACCCGATTTTTGAATGAAGCCATAATTGAGAACGCTCGCGGTAATCTACTCCATCGATTAAAATTTTGCCTGATGTAGGTTCAAAAAAGCGGCAGACTAAATTTACAAGAGTACTTTTTCCGGCACCGGTTTCTCCGACAATTGCAACAGTGGTTTTTGCGGGAACTTTCAGATTGAATTTTTCAAGAATGTATTCGTCACCGTCGGGGTATTTGAAATCAACGTCTTTAAATTCAATATCGCCTTTGATATCCTCCCAGTTTTCGGTTTTGGGATTGAATGTATCGCCGTATTTTTCAATTACTTCGGGGGTATCGGTTACATTTGGTTCAGTTTCAATCAATGATGTAAGGCGTTCGATGTTTACCCTGATATTTATCGCGTCACCGATAACACGTGCTAACATCTGAATCGGGTCAATCATACCGATGGCATATGTCGTGAACACGGAGAGCGTACCTATTAAAATTAAGTTGTTTGACGCCATATAACCGCCGTACCATAATACAAGTCCGATTGCGATATAACAGCATAATACAACGATTGAAACAAACGCGCCGTTATATCTCGCGACTGAAATTGATTTGCGGCGCATTTGCTCTGTAAGAGCGGCAAAATCAGATGTCATTTTTTCTTCAACTACGAGCGTTTTTGAAGTTTTTGCGCCGGTAATGCCTTCATTTATTCTTCCCGTTATCTGTGAGTTCATTTCACGTACTTTACGGTTGCCCTCAGTCAGCTTGGTTTCAAAAAATGCCGAAATTATCACCACAATGGGCATAATTGATAATGTAAGCAATGCAAGCCTCCAGTTTAAAATAAACATAACCACAGAAGCACCGATAATATATGAAGCAGAGTAGAATGAGTCAACAATTCCCCATGCGAATATTTGTCCGATTTTCATGGTATCACTCATGATTCTTGAGTGAATATATCCTACTGAATTGGTGTTGAAGTAAGAAAAAGAAAGCGTTTGAAGATGATTAAAAGCAAGCCTTTTCAAATCACGGCTGATATACATTTCGGATTCGCATGATATTCTTGTCCATACCATGGTTGAGGCAGTTTGAATCAAAACCATCGCGAGATATGCGATAATAAAAGCAGGCAATTTATCAAGGTTTCCGGCTTCAATAAACTCGTCAATCGCAAATCTTTGAAACAGTGGCAGAATTATATCCCCAAGAGTTGTTATTGCAAGAAATACTACCATTAAAATTAAAGTAACCCGATAATGTTTCAGATACGGAGCAATTTTAGGCAGTCCGAAAAAGGGAAGTTTTTTTTGTTTGATTTTTTCTGTATTTTTATTTAACTGAGTCAAAATTCTGTACCTCCCAAATCAATTAATTTGAGCTTTTGTCAAGACCGGCTTCATGTGCCGCTTCTGCCGCGCCTGACTGTTGAATTTCGTATATTTGCTTATATATGCCGCCGAGTGCGATAAGTTCATCGTGAGTGCCGAATTCAGCTACTCTGCCTTTATCGAGCACCATGATTTTATCTGCGCTCATAAGCGAGGTTATTCTGTGTGATACGATTATTGTAGTTCCAGTTTTGTTTTTAGCGATTTCAGAACGAATTTTTGCGTCTGTTTCAGTATCTACCGCAGAAAGAGAATCGTCAAAAATAACGATAGGTGACTTTTTAAGTAAAGTTCTCGCAATTGCGACACGCTGTTTCTGACCACCTGACAATGTTACGCCCCTCTCGCCTACAATAGTTTCATATCCCTGCGAAAATTCCTTTATTGCATCATGAACACATGCGGCTTTCGCTCCAGCATAGATGTCTTCTATCTGAGGGTCTTTTACCGCAATGCCGATATTTTCCTCAATAGTGCGGGAAAACAGAAACGGTTCCTGCAAAACTATCGATACATTATCGCGCAGTGTACGGCGTTTTATTTTTGAAATATCAGTTCCGCCAATTCTTATCTGACCGCAGTTCGGTTCAAGGTCATACATACGGCACAGAAGCTGAACCAGAGTGGATTTTCCAGAGCCGGTTCCGCCGATTATGCCGAGTGTGGAGCCTCCCTCAATTTTAAAAGAAATATCATGTAGAAGTTCGGGATTGTCTCCACCGTAACTAAATGAAACATGGTCAAATTCAATATCTCCGTTAAAGTCTGCACTGTCAATTCCGTCATTATCTTCAACTTCCGAATTCATTATATAGTTAAGACGGTCAATTGAAACTCCAGCTTTGCTCATTTCAGACACCATTCTTCCGAGAGAGCGGATAGGCCATGAAAGCATTACATTATAAGAAATAAAAGCGATACACTCACCGGCGGATAAATTTCCGTCAGCCGCTTGATACACGCAGAAAATAAGCACGGTAAGCATTTGAATACATGCGGCAAGGTCGCTTGTTCCCCAGTAAAGACTCATAATTCGTCCGAGTTTTGCCCAAAGCATAGTAAATCTTTGATTGGCTTTCTCGAATTTATCTCTTTCATATGCTTCACGTCCGAATGCACGCACTACACGCACTCCTGTAAGATTTTCTTGAGCTACGGTTGAAAGAAAACCTTCGGACTCATCAGCTTCCTTGAAGCGCTTGTTGATTTTAGAATTAAAAATTAAGGAATATCCAAATATAATCGGCATAAAAGCTACTGCGGCTGTCGCTACTGTGACATTCATGGAATACATCATAAAAATTGCGTATATTGCCATGAAAATAACTCTGAATGCTTCAATCAACTGAGTTGCGACAAAATTTCTTACCATTTCTACGTCTGAGGTACACCTTTGAATAATTTCACCGGTTTTGTTTGATGTATGCCATGAAAATGGAAGATTGATAATTTTTGCAAAAAGCTGATTGCGTGCCGATTCAGTAAAGCGTTCTGAACCTGCCGCACTGTATACTCTTGAAAGGTATCTGAAAATTCCGGCAAGAGCGGCAGTGATGGCAACTGCTATCGTAATAAAATAAAAATGACTGCGCAGATATGACGCTCCGCCCAGCCGATTTATCAAAGTTAATATAAATTCCGGTAATTCCGGTTCTCCGCCGCCAATCAGACAGTCAACACTGTATCTCAGAATCTGAGGCACAAAACCATCTAATACCGTAACTAAAGCAGAGGCTATTACAGTGATAATAAAGCAATGAAGGCTTCCGCGCAAAAATTTTCTTATAAGCGATATTTTTGAATTATTTTTCATTATTTATGGTTTTCTCCTTTCGTAAAATATAAAATTTAAATAATAATGATTTCGTATATACCTAAAAAGTAATTATAATATACGAAAAAATCATGCGTGCTCTGCTATTATATCAATAAAGCTGATTTTTGTCAATAAAAAAATACCTGTTTAACTAAATCAAGGTGAAATTGCTGTGTTATAAATAGATATATATTTGCTTTT
>CALWTV010000243.1 GCA_944384555.1 uncultured Clostridia bacterium
CACTGATGTAGTCGGTGAATATCTCGAAGCTTACCGCAGCCGCGGAATTGTAGCCGGTCTATATTTTTCAATTCTTGATTTAACAAAGGGAATCGGAAGAAACCGTTGCAATAAAGAAGACAAGGAATATACAAAAGAACAGTTTTATGAATTGCTTACCAATTACGGCGAAATTCCTTTTATAATAATCGATGGTTGGAACGCTCACTGGGGCGGTCCTTATTACAAAGATATGCCGTTTGAGGAAATGGACGAATTCGTTAAAAAAATACAGCCAAACTGCCTGTTAATCAATCACAGCTGTGAAACTTCCCTCGCTCACACCGACATCGTATTTTATGAAAATGCGGCAGGTCAGGAAATTAAAGATGGATTTAACGGTCCCGGATGTGCCGGAAACATTCTCACAAACTGCTGGTTCTGGCGCGCAACTGACCCGAAAATGGAATTAAAGAGCGCAGAATGGGCATTAAATAAAATTAATGCCGCAAACGCGCAGAATGTTTCATTTTTGATTAATATGTCCCCTAACACAGATGGACTTGTAGACGATAATATGGCGGCACGATTTGAGGAAATCGGTTCTAAATTCAATCCTCCTCCCGCAATTTCTCAAATTCCCTCCAACTGGATGAAAAGATAAAAACAATCGTCAATTATTCTAGCGTAGCCGGAGTGTCGCTCAATCCAAGAATATAGTCGGCGCTGATATTGTAATATCGGCAAAGTGATATTATGTGGCGAACGGGAATTTCATTTTCTCCGTTTTCATAGTGCGAATATACTTGCTGGGTCGTATTCAGCACGCGCGCGATATCACTCTGAGTCAAATCGCGGTCTTCCCGGATATCGCGCAGAATTTCATGATAGGTTTTCATAAGTCAATCACCTTCTAATTATAATATTATTGATAAGACTGCGGAATTCATATACTGAATTACCCGTGGTCTTATTCATAAATATTTTACACCAAATTTGGTGTTTAATGCAACAGCAAATTATTTAGTATATCATGCACTATTATAAATTTAGTATACAAAAGCGTATATTTCACAAATTAGATATTGAATTATTGAGTAACGTAATATATAATTAACGAGAAGAAAAATTATGTATTTCATGGAGAAACTAAAATGATTAATGATATTATTAAATTTATTTCCGAATACGACCCCGAAGTCGGAGCCGCAGTCGAAAAGGAATTCGCAAGACAGCGCCGCGGAATTGAGCTTATCGCTTCTGAAAACTTTGTATCTGAACCCGTTATGCTAACAATGGGAACCGTTCTTACAAACAAATACGCTGAAGGCTACCCCGGAAAGCGCTATTACGGCGGCTGCGAATGTGTTGACATCGCAGAAAATATCGCAATTGAAAGAGCGTGCAAGCTTTTTGGTGCGGAACACGCAAACGTTCAGCCTCACAGCGGCGCACAGGCTAACACCGCAGTTTATCTCGCTCTCTTAAAGCCCGGCGACACAGTTTTAGGAATGAGCCTCGCTCACGGCGGTCACCTTACTCACGGAAGTCCTGTAAATCTGAGCGGTCTTTATTATAACTTCGTTCCTTACGGTGTAGATGACGAAACTCACCGCATAGACTATGACAAGCTCGAAGCACTTGCAAAAGAACACAAACCGAAACTTATAGTAGCTGGTGCGTCTGCATATCCCCGTATAATCGATTTTGAGAGAATGAGCGAAATCGCAAAATCCGTAGGCGCTTATCTCATGGTTGACATGGCGCATATCGCAGGTCTTGTTGCCGCAGGACTTCACCCAAGTCCCGTACCGTATGCCGATGTTGTAACAACTACTACACACAAAACATTAAGAGGTCCACGCGGCGGTATGATTCTTTGCCGTGAAGAACTCGCTAAGGCGATAAACAAAGCAGTATTCCCCGGTACACAGGGTGGCCCTCTTATGCATATAATAGCAGCAAAGGCAGTTTGCTTCGGCGAGGCTCTCAAACCTGAATTCAAGGCATATCAGCAGCAGATAGTTAAAAATGCAGCAGTTCTTGCCGACACTTTAATGGAAGAAGGCTTCAATCTTGTATCCGGCGGTACTGACAACCACCTTATGCTCGTTGACCTCCGTCCGTTCGATATCACCGGTAAAGAGCTTGAACACCGTCTTGACGAGGTATATATTACCGTAAATAAAAACGCTATCCCGAACGATCCGCAGTCACCGTTTGTAACAAGCGGTATCCGTATCGGTACACCGGCGGCAACCTCAAGAGGCTTAAAAGAAGACGATATGAGAATTCTCGGTAAGCTGATAAAGCTCGCAGCTTCTGATTTTGAAAATAAAGCTGATTATATTCGTTCGGAAATTACAAAGCTATGCGAAAAATATCCGCTCTATTGATTTTTAACTCAGTTCTATAAGATTAAATCGGAGATAATATAACATGATTGGAATTTTTGACAGCGGTCTGGGAGGACTTACATCAGTCAAGGCACTTCACGCAATCGTTCCGCTTTGCGATATTTCCTATTTCGGCGATACAGGACGTGTGCCTTACGGAACAAGGTCAAGGGAAATTTTGATTAAATATTCGATGCAGGATATGCGGTTTCTTATGTCGCTTGGTGTAAATGCCGTATTGACTGCGTGCGGTACAGTTTCATCAAACTGCCTTGACGAGCTCAGAACCGCTTTCGATATTCCGATTATAGGAGTTGTGGAAGGCGCTTCATTAAAGGCGGCGTCAGTTACAAAAAACGGTATTATTGGAATTATTGGAACAGGCGCGACTATAAACAGCGGCGCTTTTGAACGCGAACTCCATAAAATAAATCCATATATCAAAGTTATTCCGCAAGCCTGCCCTCTGTTTGTACCGCTTGTTGAAAATGGATTTATCGGCGATGACGATGAGGTAACGGAGCTTGTAGCACGCCGTTATCTTGATTCGATTGATAAAAGCGGTGCGGATACGCTTATTTTGGGATGTACTCATTTTCCGATAATTACTCGGATTCTTCAAAAGGTACTGCCAAATGTAACAATGATAAACAGCGGTGCGGAAGCGGCAGCACTTCTTGCAACCAAAGTAAATCCTCCTGCTGAAAGTGGTTCTATCCGATATTATATCAGTGATGAACCGGATAATTTCCGTTCGGTGGCGTCGATTTTTCTTGAACATGAGCTTACCGACCCGGTACAAAAAATCGATATAGAAAAATATTGAGCTGAATTCTTGCAACACTTAAATAAAATTTCATTGGCTGAATCCGTAAAAGATTCAGTCATTTTTTATATAGAATTTTACCGCGGGAATTTTCACATAAAAAATATTTTGCGAATTTATGAATTTTACTTGACATTTTTCAGAAATGGTGATATACTATAAAAAAATTTTGAAAGTGAGGTGAGTATAATGACAAAAATTGAAGCATTAATTAAATATATCTCGGTCTGCACACTGTTTTATACAGCTATGACCTCGTCATTTATCGCTGCAGCTATAAGGGAGAAGTCTGCCCATTTTTGCCGTTATAGCTGCGCCTCAGCCAATATCAAGTAAATTTAGTACTGATAATTATTGCTTGAATTAGTGCGGACAGTTGCTATACGCGGCTGTCCGTTTTATATTTTTATATTTTGCGGAACACCGGCAGAGCTTCCCCCTGTTTTTGGGGCGGGTAAATCTGTCGGTGTTTTTATATTTTTGATTAACTTAATATAATTTCATAAAATTTTCGGAGAATTAAAATGAGAATATTTAAAGTAACTAATCTTTCACATGAATTTGTCGGAAAGAGTATATTTAATAAAGCAGAGCTAATGGTAACCGATATTGACCGTATAGGACTTGTAGGTCCAAACGGCTGCGGTAAATCAACATTCTTAAAAATGCTTACCGGCGAAATTGTACCGGATTATTGGGAATATGAATCAATTGGAAATCTGAAAATCGGATATCTCGACCAATATGCCGATATCGATAAAGATACTACGGTATATGGTTACTTAAACGCTGTATTCAATGACCTTTATGAGATGGACAGGCAAGCGTCTGAAATATACGAGCATATTTCAGAACTTGACGAAGACAGTCAGATGAAAGCCGTATTAAAAGCACAGCGTATCATTGATTATCTGAGCGAACACGAATTTGAGCGAATAGAGAAAAAAATCAGCAATGTGCTTTCCGGCTTGGGATTTTCCGATTCCGACAGGGATAAAAATATTTCACAGCTTTCCGGCGGTATGAAAACAAAGCTGATTCTGGCAAAGCTTCTGCTTACGGACAATGACTTGCTTGTGCTTGACGAGCCTACGAACTTTCTCGACATCGGCTATATCGACTGGCTGGGGAATTATCTGTGCCAACTTAAATCCGCATACATTGTAATATCCCATGACCGCGCATTTTTGAACCGTATATCAAATAAAATCGTGGAAATCGCAAACCGAAAATTCAAGGTATACGACGGCAATTATGATTTTTACGTAAAGGAAAAGGAGAAGCGTGAGATTGAACAGGAAAAACAGCATATAGCACAGACGAAA
>CALWTV010000244.1 GCA_944384555.1 uncultured Clostridia bacterium
AAATATCATCAGGCGATGTATCAAAATCAAGCTTTATATACTTGGTTTTTACGACACCGTGAGAGATTATCATAACCAGAATAAAATTCCTGCTGTCAAGAAAAATTGTTTCAAATCTGGATACGCAAATCTGAGTTTCACGCGGTTTTACGGAAAGTGCCGTGTAATGCGTAAGTGCGGAGGCGATTTTTGTTGCCTGAGCAAGTATTCCGTCAAGCTCGGTTATTTTTGCTCTCAGCATCGAACGCAGCTCGTTGATTTCACTTGCAGTCATTCTGTAACGCTGAATAAGACTGTCTACATAAAAACGGTAACCAAGTTCTGACGGTACACGACCCGCTGAGGTATGAGGTTGTTCAAGATAGCCCATATCCTCAAGCTCTGCCATCTCGTTTCTTATTGTAGCAGACGAATATGTTATCTGCTTATTTTGAGTCAGATATTTTGAACCTACCGGCTCACCCATGTTTATATGCGCGTCAATTATTGCTTTAAGTATAAGTTTTTTACGCTCGCTAAGCTCATTTCTGTTAAAATCCAACCCCTTCACCTCCCGTGCGTACCTGAAAATCGAGGTTGTATAAGCTCAAGCGTTAAGAAATACGCTTTTGTAATGCCTATTATTTTTTGCTTGTTAGCACTCTATACATTCAAGTGCTAAATTACAATTAAAAATTTACCATAACATCGAATCAAATTCAAGGATAAAATAAATACAAAATGTTAATTTTTTATGAATTAAGATTTGTTTTAACTATTGAGTGCTAAATTTTATTATTGTCAGAAAAAACAAAATATATACAAATTAGGAAAGCTATCGAAAATATTAAAAAATGATATTTACTTTTAGAAATAAATGTGATAGAATATGCACATACTTGTCTTGTGCTTAAAATTTTATTAAGGAGATATTGCATGAGACAGGTTCGTTTACCCCAGAATTTAATTAATTTTTTTGTAGGATTATTATGCGGATTTGCAGTAATTTCTTTGATTTTGGGAATTGTTTTTACAATAATTATAATTTAGACGGAGAATTATATGCGGCTTGATAAATATTTATCTGAGGCGGGAGTAGCCTCGCGCACTGAATCCGCCAAAGCCGCCCGTGCCGGACATATTATCGTAAACGGAGAGGCGGTAAAAAAAGCGGATATTAAAATTGACGAAAATACCGCCGTCGTTATTTACCGCGGAACTCCCGTTGTATACCGAAAATTTACTTATATTATGCTTAATAAGCCGGAGGGTTATGTCAGCGCAACTGAGGACGGAAAAGATAAAACTGTACTTGAATTGCTTTCGCCGGAATATATAAAAATTAAACTTTTTCCGTGCGGCAGACTTGATAAAAATACCGTTGGACTGTTGCTTATGACAAATGACGGCGATACCGCACATTGATTGTTATCACCAAGATATCAAGTTCAAAAAAAATATCTTTTTACATCGGAATATCCACTGTCTGAAAACAATGTTCAAACGCTTATTTCCGGAGTTGATATCGGTGATTTTATTACAAAACCTGCCGAGCTTGAGCTTCAATCAGACCGAAAAAGTGGTGTCATTTCAATAACAGAAGGAAAATTTCATCAAATAAAGCGAATGTTTGAAGCAGTCGGAAATAAAATCACATTTCTTGAACGGATTGAATTCGGAGCACTGAAACTTGATGCAAATTTAGCACGCGGACAGTGGAGACTGCTAACCGATAGCGAGATTGAATCGCTTACAGGAATTTATTCAATTTCAAAGGGGGAGAAAATATGAATATCGGAATAATCGGAACCGGAAGTATTGCGCATATACTAACTAATGCCATCGCAAATACAGACGGCGCAAATCTTTATGCCGTTGCTTCACGCACTCTTGAAAAAGCTAAGTCATTTGCCGATGAATTTGCCGGCAGATTTGATAATAAAATTAAAACATACGGTTCATATGAAGACCTTTACTGCGACCCCGAGGTTGACATTGTTTACATATCGACTCCTCACGGACGTCACTATAAAGACGCAAAAGACGCACTTGAACATGGAAAAAACGTGCTTTGCGAAAAAGCGTTTACGGTAAATTCAGCAGAAGCAGAAAAACTCATAAATCTTGCACGTGAAAAAAATCTGTTTTTATGTGAGGCTATGTGGCCAAGATTTAACCCCGTTACAAAAAAGGTAAATGAGTGGCTGAAAGCGGATAGAATCGGAAAAATAATCGGAGTATCAGCGAATTTCGGATTTATTGCAAGAGTTGGTTATGACCACCGATTATTTGCTGTTGACTGTGGGGGCGGTGCACTGCTTGATGTAGGAGTGTACGCTTTGGCATTTATTTCGCTTGCATTCGGAGGAAAAATTCCTGAAAAGGTCTCGGCTTCATCTCTGTATCTCGAAAACGGAGTTGACAGTTATACCGCCGCACTGCTTGATTACGGCGGAGCAGTGGCGCAGATGACCTGTTCATTTACCGCTGATATGCCACCGAAAGGCACGATATACGGCGAAAAAGGCAAAATTGAGATAGAAGATATTTATATTTCGCCTAAGAGAGCAATTTTAAAGGATTATTCAAATTCCGGAAATGAAATTTTTGAGCCGGAGAATATGAAAGGCGGATATGAATATGAGGTTGAGGCAGTATGCGAGGCAGTAAGAAACGGTAAAAAAGAGTGTGAGGAAATAACCCTTAACGAAACGCTTTCTGTTATGCGTACCGTTGACATGATAAAACAGCAAATTGGACTTAAATATCCGAACGATATTGATTTATGAAATATATACGGAGTAGTTTGAAAATATGGATATAATTAATATACTGGCACAGGAATTTTCACTTAAGACAAATCAGGTTGAAAATACAGTTAATCTAATAGATGAAGGAAACACAATCCCGTTTATCGCAAGATACCGCAAGGAAGTTACCGGCAGTCTTGATGATACCGTACTGCGTGACTTGAATGACCGGCTTACATATCTGAGAAGCCTTGAAAAGCGTAAGGAGGAAGTATATTCCGCAATCGAGGGACAGGGCAAGATGACTGATGAAATTGCCGCGGCTCTTGACAGTGCGATGATTTTAACGGAAATTGAGGATATATACCGTCCATTTAAGCCTCACAGAAAAACCCGCGCGTCTGTTGCGCGTGAAAAGGGGCTTGAGGACCTTGCACTTGCACTTATGCTCCAACTCGATGAAAAGGAGTATGACAAACCGCTTGAAGAAATGGCGGCGGATTTTGTGAGCGAAGAAAAAGGCGTAAATGATATAAATGAAGCGTTTGACGGAGCGTGTGATATAATTGCTGAGGATATTTCCGACAATGCCGAATACCGCAAGCAGATACGCGCGCTTACATATGATAATGGTATGCTTGTGTCAAAAGCCGCAAAAGAAGAGGACAGCGTATACGCTCAGTACTATGACTACTCGGAAGAAATAAGGAAAATCCCCGCTCACCGCATACTTGCGATTAACAGAGGTGAAAAGGAAGAATTCTTAAAAGTAAATATTGAAATTCCGTCTGAGATAATTTTAAATTATCTGTTTGCGAATATCATTTCTCCAAACCAGAGTCCGGCGAAGAAATACGTTTCGCGCGCGATAGTGGACGGATATGAGCGGCTTATTGCTCCCTCAATCGAGAGGGAAATCCGCAGTGCGATGTTTGATGACGCAAGCGAAGGTGCGATAAAATTATTTTCCGATAATTTAAAGCATTTGCTTATGGGAGCACCGCTTAAAGGAAAAGTAGTTCTGGGTTATGACCCCGGATACAGAACCGGCTGTAAGCTTGCGGTAGTAGACCAAATCGGAAAGGTTATCACCACTGCGGTTATATACCCGACAAAACCTCAGGAAAAAATTGAGGAAAGTAAAAAAATCGTAAAAGACTTAATCCGCAAGTACGGAGTTGACGTTATTGCCATTGGAAACGGCACAGCCTCAAAGGAAAGCGAAATTTTCATAGCGCAGGTATTGCGTGAAGTCGGAAATGATACTAAATACATAATGGTAAGCGAGGCGGGAGCGTCTGTTTATTCAGCCTCAAAGCTCGGAGCGGAGGAATTCCCCGATTTTGATGTAACACAGCGTTCGGCGGTTTCAATCGCAAGACGACTTCAAGACCCACTTGCGGAGCTTGTTAAAATTGACCCGAAATCAATCGGTGTAGGGCAGTATCAGCATGATATGAAGCAGGCACGTCTTGACGAGGCTCTTACCGGCGTCGTTGAAGATTGCGTAAACAGTGTCGGAGTAGATGTAAATACTGCGTCTTATTCACTGCTTTCCTACATTGCTGGAATAAATTTGACAAGTGCAAAAAATATAGTAAAATACCGTGAGGAAAACGGAGAGTTTACCTCACGTGCACAGATTCTCAAAGTGCCGCGTATCGGTAACAAGGCGTTTGAACAATGTGCGGGATTTTTAAGAGTTTCTGGCTCTGACGAGGTGCTTGATAATACCGGAGTTCACCCTGAATCTTACGGAATAGCGAAAAAACTGCTTGCGAAATATAAATATTCCACTGATGATGTAAAGAGCGGAAAACTGCGTGAATTGCGCGATAAAGTGCTCAAAACCGGAATTCCCGATGTATGCGAGGAACTCGAAGTCGGAGAGCCTACCCTTATGGATATAATCGGAGAGCTTGAAAAGCCGGGACGTGACGTGCGTGACAGTCTGCCGCCTCCTATTCTGCGCGATGATGTAATGGATCTCAGTGATTTAAAAGAGGGAATGGTATTTACCGGAACGGTCAGAAATGTAATAGACTTCGGTGCGTTTGTAGATATCGGTGTTCATCAGGACGGACTTGTTCACGTTTCGGAAATGTCAGATAAATTTATAAAACACCCAACTGATTTGGTTTCTGTTGGTGATATCGTGACAGTAAAAATAAAAAGCGTTGATGTAAATAAAAAGAGAATATCCCTTTCAATGAAGCTGTAAAAATAATTTTCAATAAATAAAAATACACGGATAAAATATATAGGACAGTAATTAATAAAAAAATTTATAATTAATATTAAAAAGGAACAGAGAATATGGATTATAAACGTAATCTTAAGTATTTTACTTCTAAACCCACAATGATGTTTATCGGAATTGCAATGATTGCAGTCGCACTTTTTCTTTATTTTGTAATCGGAAGATGGGTTTTTCGCTACCCTGCCCTTATAATGGGAGTTGCAGGTCTTATAATGACCGGTATATCTTTCAGTGGTAAGTCAAGTGATTCAGAAATGGATAGACAAGCCAAAAATGCAGTAGGCGATATATGCGAAACCGCAATACAGCACTTTGAAATCCGTGACGATGTTATGACTGCATTTCCTCCTGTTGCTTTCGGAAGCTATGATTATTCTGAGCGCGCAGACGGAATGATTAAAAAAGGCGGAGACGGTAAGTACAGAACTGATATTTATACTGGAACTGCTATGATAATTACTGCTAAAAAATTATATATCTATATAAAAACTGTTGATATGCTCAAGGATAACGAGAAAAAAAGTATGTATGATTTTAATTTTATAACACTTTCCGGTGCTGAAATATTAACAGAGCCGCGCAAATTCCAAATGGGAAAAACAACTGCAACTACAAATGATGTTCGTATTAAAATCACTTCTGACGACGGAAAATCAGTTGAATTTCCAGTTAAGGACGATACAGATGCTGATGAAGCAGTGCTCAATATAAATCGTCTTATAGAAAGCAAGAAAGCTGAAATCAAATAATTTCATATAACATGCTTTCTAATAAATTAGAATTTTTAAAAATATAAATACCGAGTTTTTTTAACAAATCGAAAATGTAATGTGCAAATTGCATAAAGTATTGTTTTAAATTTCGGTGAAAAAACATCTTTTATTTATCCGTGTTTTTTGGTACAATATTGTACAGTCAATTGCAAGCGATTTATTTTTAATTTTTTAGTATAATATTCTTAGGAGGATATATAAATGGCAAGCTTATCCCTGAAACATATCTATAAAAAATACCCCGGCAATGTTACCGCCGTATCTGACTTCTGTCTCGAAGTTAAAGATAAGGAATTCATTATTTTCGTCGGTCCTTCTGGATGCGGTAAATCTACTACTCTCCGTATGATTGCCGGTCTTGAAGAAATTACTGAAGGCGAACTTTTCATCGGCGACAGACTCGTAAATGACGTCGCTCCTAAAGACAGAGATATCGCGATGGTTTTCCAGAACTACGCTCTTTATCCTCACATGACAGTTTTTGATAATATGGCGTTCGGTCTTAAGCTCCGCAAAACTCCGAAAGAGGAAATCAAACGCCGCGTTGAAGAAGCTGCACGTGTTCTTGATATAACTCACCTTCTTGACCGCCGTCCGAAGGCTCTTTCCGGTGGTCAGAAACAGCGTGTTGCGCTCGGTCGTGCTATCGTGCGTAATCCTAAAGTATTCTTGCTTGACGAGCCGCTTTCAAACCTCGACGCTAAGCTTCGTGCTGCGATGAGAACCGAGCTTACAAAGATTCATAAGAGAGTCGGAACAACATTCGTATACGTAACGCATGACCAGGTAGAGGCTATGACAATGGCTACTCGTATCGTTGTTATGAAAGACGGTCTTATTCAGCAGGTTGATACTCCTCAAAACCTCTATGACCAGCCTGTAAACCTCTTCGTTGCTGGATTTATCGGAACTCCTCAAATGAACTTTATCAACGCTACACTCGAAAAGAAGGGTGAAAGCGCATACGTAACTTTCGGCGCAAACTCCATTAAGCTTCCCGCTGAAAAGGGTAACAATCCTGCTCTTAAGGATTACTTTGGCAAGGAAGTTATCGTTGGTATTCGTCCTGAATGTATCCATGACGAGCCGATGTACCTCACATCTCTCGCTGACAGCGTTATCGAAGCTAACGTTGAAGTTACCGAGCTTATGGGTGCTGAAATTTACCTCTATCTCGTTTCCGAAGAACAGAACATGGTTGCACGTGTATCTGCACGTTCTACAACTCGTGCCGGCGATACAGTTAAAATCGCTCTCGACGCTTCCAGAATCCACATCTTTGATAAGGATACTGAGCGCTGCATCGTTCACTAATAATAATTTTTGCTTTAAGGCGGTGGCTGAAACAATGCCGCCGCTTTTATTGCATTTTTAGACTTATTGTCAAATCAGATTTATTTATGTTGACATAATCAGATGTTTATGTCATAATAAAAGCACAGCAATTCTCTATAATTTTTTTGTGGAGGTAAAAATTATAATGTTTTTTCCCGATTATTATAAAACGCAGAAGACCCTGCATGTAAACTGTGAAGTTCCGCGCGCATACTTCGTACCGTATGACTCCGAAGAAAATGCTAAAACCGATAACCGCGGAAACAGCGCTTTCGTAAAATCTCTCTGCGGTGAATGGAATTTTAAATTCTATCCGTCTGTACATGATGTATGTGATTTTACAACTGACGAGTTTTCCACAGACGGTATGGAAAAAC
>CALWTV010000245.1 GCA_944384555.1 uncultured Clostridia bacterium
CAAGGGATAATTATAAAGAATTATCCCTTGTTTTCATTTATATTATTAAAAATTACTCAGCGTCAGCTGCTGCCTTAGTTTCAGTATCAACAAATTTGATGAGTGCCATTTCAGCGGCATCACCGCGGCGCGGTCCGAGTTTATAAATCTGAGTGTAACCGCCCACACGGTCAGCGTATTTAGGAGCTACTTCATCGAACAGCTTCTTTACGGCGTCTTCCTTGGTGATATAAGCAAGAGCGGCACGACGGCTTGCGAGAGTATTCGTCTTACCGAGAGTTATCATTTTATCAGCAACAGCGCGAACTTCCTTAGCTCTGGTAAGTGTAGTTTCAATGGATCCGTTCTCAATTAAGTACGTAACCATTCCGCGGAGCATAGACTTTCTGTGATCGCTGGTTCTGCCGAGTTTTCTGGTTCCGGGCATTTGATTTTACCTCCTTTTGCAGATATATACCGGTCATGATACCGGTTTTTTTGCTCGTATTTTGATTATTCCTCTTCTTTTTTGAGGTCAAGACCGAGCGAGTGAAGCTTTAATATGACTTCTTCGAGTGATTTTTTGCCGAGGTTTCTGACTTTTATCATATCTTCTTCGGTACGGTTGGTCAAATCCTCAACAGTATCAATGCCTGCGCGCTTCAAGCAGTTAAAGCTGCGGACAGACATGTCAAGCTCCTCAATGGTCATCTCAAGAACTTTTTCCTTTATGGTTTCTTCTCGTTCAACCATGATTTCCGCATTTTTTGCCTCGTCCGATAAATCCACGAACAAGTTGAGATGCTCGTTGAGTATCTTGGCTCCGAGTGAAATAGCTTCCTTTGCCGAAATTGTGCCGTTTGTCAGCACCTCGAGGGTCAATCGGTCATAATCCGTTCTATCGCCTACACGGGTGTTTTCAACGGTATAATTCACGTTGTAAACCGGCGTGTATATCGAATCAGTATAGATAGTACCAATGGGGGCATTAGCTGCTGCATGAATCTGCTTGTTTTTTTCCTGAGAAACATAGCCGCGTCCGCTGTCAAAAGTAAGCTCCATATAAAAGCGGGCGTTTTCGCCTACGGTTGCAATTTCATGATTCGGATTTAGAATTTCCACATCTGAATCCGCTTTTATATCTCCGGCTGTTACCTTGCAAGGACCATTTACATCAATGCTTACAGTTTTCGGTGTGTCATCAGTATGAAGTTTTGCGGTAATTCCCTTTACGTTGAGTACGATTTCAGTAACGTCCTCTTTAACGCCCGGGATTGTGGAAATTTCATGGAGCACGCCGTCAATCTTAATATTTGTGACTGCTACACCCGGCAGTGAGCTCAACAGAACTCTGCGCAGTGAGTTGCCGAGTGTGACTCCATAACCTCTTTCAAGCGGTTCTATTATAAATTTACCGCTGGTACCGTCTTCGCTTAAATTCGCAGTGGCTATATTCGGCTTCTCTATTTCTATCATGTAATAACCCTCCATTTATTCAATTTATGCAAATCCATAACTGGAATTTCATTCACTATATAGTGGACAGCGCGTGTGTTTACAAAAATTGATTTCAGACAATATTTCAAAAATCATGCATTTAAATATACAAATTCCAAAAAGCGTACCGAATCAAAATCACAAACATGATTTTTATATTGCCGGAGCGCTATATTACTTGGAATAAAGCTCGATGATAAGCTGTTCTTCGAACGGAAAATCAACATCATCGCGCTGAGGTATTGCTATAACCTTTGCTGTTGCGTTTTCTTTATCCACTTCAAGCCACTTAGGAGTAACTTTAGTCTGCATTGCTTCGATTAAGGTTTTAAATTTCTCTGATGAGCGGCTGTCTTCCTTTAAGGAGATTACATCACCGACTTTTAAGAGAATAGAGGGTATATTAGCCTTTTTACCATTTAAGCGGAAATGACCGTGAATAACGAGCTGACGCGCTTCTTTGCGGCTGAAAGCAAGTCCCATTCTGTATACAACGTTATCAAAGCGGCGTTCGAGTATTGAGAGAAGATTTTCGCCTGCGATACCTTCTTTTTTATCCGCTGCAACGTAGTAGCTCTTGAACTGCTTTTCCTGCACGCCGTAATATCTTCTTGCTTTCTGTTTTTCTCTGAGCTGCAAGCCGTATTCTTCTATTTTCTTGCGGTTTGCGCCATGCTGACCGGGGGCGGTAGTACGTCTTGAAACCGCGCACTTATCTGAGAGGCAACGGTCGCCCTTTAAGAAAAGTTTTACGCCTTCTCTGCGGCAAAGCTTGCATGAAGGTCCTGTATATCTTGCCATTTAGGTAATTCCTCCTGTCTTAGAATTATACACGTCTGCGCTTTGGAGGGCGGCATCCGTTATGGGGAATTGGAGTTACATCTTTAATCAAGCTGATATCAAGTCCTGTTGCCTGAAGGGCGCGGATTGCGGATTCACGACCTGAGCCGGGACCTTTTACGTAGACATCAACTATTTTCATACCATGCTCCATTGCAGCTTTAGCCGCGGTTTCAGCAGCCATCTGAGCAGCATACGGAGTGGATTTACGTGAGCCTTTGAAACCGAGTTCACCGGCAGATGCCCATGATACAGCGTTTCCTGCTACGTCGGTTATTGTAATAATTGTATTGTTGAAAGTCGAGCGGATATGCGCTGCGCCTCTTTCAATATTCTTTTTCTCGCGGCGTTTCTTAATGACTTTTTTTACTGCCTTTGCCATTGAAGTTATCTCACTCCTTTATTTCTTCTTGTTAGCGATAGTCTTTGCGGGACCTTTTCTGGTTCTTGCGTTGGTTCTTGTACGCTGACCTCTTACGGGCAGACCTTTTCTGTGTCTGATACCGCGGTAGCAGTTTATTTCAACAAGACGCTTGATATTGAGCGCAACTTCACGGCGGAGTTCGCCTTCAACGCTGTAATTAGCTTCGATTTCATCTCTGAGCTTTGCGATATCTTCTTCGGATAAGTCCTTAGCTCTGATATCAGGATTGATGCCTGTTTTAGCAAGGATATCCTTTGCACTCTTATTGCCAATACCGTAAATATAAGTAAGAGCAATTTCAACGCGCTTCTGATTTGGAATATCAACACCGGCTATACGTGCCATTTAATAATTTCACCTCTTTATATCGGTATGGGGTTTCCTTTTAGCGAATTTCGCTTAAGGTTCTGTATATGGTAGTTTCCCTGCCGCATTACGACACCGCTCTGTGTCAGTGCAATTTTCATGATTCACTGAACGCGGGAATATATCGGGAAAACCGGATAAATCAGCCCTGTCTCTGTTTATGCTTGGGATTTTCGCAGATAACCATAACATTGCCGTGTCTTTTGATTATCTTGCATTTTTCGCATATTTTTTTAACGGAAGGCTTTACTTTCAATTATAAAACCACCTTTCATTATCAGCCGATATTCGGCTCATATATTCGTTTTTTAGAAAAAATTTCTTTTATTTTGAGCGCCAAGTGATACGACCTTTAGTTAGGTCATATACAGAAACCTCAACGGTTACCTTATCACCCGGCAGAATTCTGATATAATTCATTCTGAGCTTACCGGAAATATGAGCGGTTACAATATGCTCATTCGGCAATTTTACTTTGAATGTTGCGTTAGGCAATGCTTCTATAACAGTGCCTTCAAATTCGATTACATCGTCTTTCGGCAAAAACAACCCTCCTTAGAAATTACGGTAACAATGATTTTTATCGTTTTTCGGATTCAAAAGCTGCAATATAATTTTGCAGTTCACAATCGGCGACTTTTCCGTTAATTATTTTTTCCGTAAACACGCCGCCGCCCGTTTTTACGATTTCGAGATGTCTTAAATTTTTCTTTTTAGGATTTTCAATTTTCCGCAGTCTTCCATCGCACACATAAACAAATCCGTCATGCGCTGCATTTTCATCTATCCCGACTATAACAAAGCATCTTTTTTTATCTCTGCCCGCCTTAGAATAGACTATGCTTCCGACTGCATTTTCATTTAAAATTATATCTGTCATTCGTTATTGAATTGCCGTCAAACGTTCAGCCCCGTTATCGGTAATTGCCACCGTATGCTCATAATGTGCGGATAAGCTGCCGTCTGCGGTTACTACGGTCCATTTATTTGGGAGAATGATTACATCGCTTTTACCCATATTAACCATCGGTTCTATTGCGATAGTCATATTGCGGCAAAGTCTTACTCCGCGCCCGGGAGTACCGAAATTCGGCACATCAGGCTGTTCATGAAGTTCCTTGCCGATACCGTGACCGACAAACATTTTTACAACGCTGTAACCGTAATTTTTGACATACGCTTCTACTGCGTGACCTACATCGCCGAGTCTTGCTCCTGCGATTTCAGCCGCTTTCAAAGCTTCGTCAAAACTTTCTTTAGTTGCACGGATAAGCTGTTCCGCTTCCGGACTGATTTTACCAACCGGAAAAGTATTTGCGCTGTCACCGTGAAAACCATTTTTAAATGCTCCGACATCAATTTTAACAATATCGCCTTCATGTAACACCTTATCATTTGAAGGTATTCCGTGAATGACTTCATTGTTTACACTGATGCACGCACTTCCGGGAAAACCGCCGTAGCCTAAAAATGATGGTTTTGCGCCGCATTTTTCGATATAGTGGCGTATTTTATCATCGAGCTGTTTTGTGGTTATTCCCTCGCGAACCATCTCTCCTGCCAATGCGAGGGCTTCGCCGGTTATACGTCCGGCGACCCGCATAGCATTTAGTTGTTCTGAATTTTTAAGTTGAATCATGGCAGTTTAGATTACTCAAGCGAATCGGAGATAGCTTTAAGAGTCAGAGCGGTGGTATCGCTTAACTCCTCCTGCCCTTCGACTAACTTAAGGATTCCTTTCTTGCCGTAAAAATCCTTTAAGGGTTCAGTCTGCTCATGATAAGTGGCAAGTCTGCTCAGCACAATTTCGGGCGAATCGTCCTTTCTGATTGAAAGCGGCTCACCGCATTTATCGCAGATACCGGCAGTTTTAGAAGGATTATACTGAATGTGATAGGAAGCTCCGCATTTATTGCATACACGTCTTCCACCCATACGTTCCGCGATTTTTTCATCAGCAACTTCAATTGACAGAACAAGAGTTATTTCAACATTCATTTCGTCAAGAGCGATAGCCTGAGGAACGGTTCTGGGAAATCCGTCAAGAATAAATCCGTTTTCGCAGTCAGGTTCAGCAAGTCTTTCTTTTATAATTCCTATAACAACGGAATCCGGAACAAGTTCACCGCGTTCGGTAGCTTCCTTTGCGGCAAGCCCCATTTCCGTACCGTTTTTAATTGCGGCTCTGATTATTGAGCCGGTTGATATTGCTGGGATATTGAATTTTTCAGATACTATCTCGGACTGAGTGCCTTTTCCGGCGCCGGGAGCTCCGAGGAATATCATTTTTAATTTCTTTCCGTTTTTTATCATTATTAATAATCCTTATTATTCAAGGAAGCCCTTATAATGACGCATTGTCATCTGAGCCTCGATTTCTCTGGAGGTTTCAAGAATAACACCTACAACGATAAGCAGTGAGCTTCCGCCGAAAGCGATTCCTGCAAATCTATTGCCCGAAATAATGTTTAAAACAATCGGGAAAACAGCGATTACGCCAAGGAAAAGTGAGCCGATAAGAGTAATTCTGGAAAGAATCTTTGTTATAAAGTCTGATGTGGGTTTACCGGGTCTGATACCGGGAATAAATCCGCCGTTTTTCTTCAGATTATTAGCAACTTC
>CALWTV010000246.1 GCA_944384555.1 uncultured Clostridia bacterium
AGCTGAAAATCCGCTCTGCGCTTCATAAAGTCAACCGCTGGCTCATATTCCGTGATAAGATGACACAAAACATCTTCCATACCCATTATTCTTCCGTTTGAATTTATTATATCGGGTGTTCCTGCGCCGCCTACATAAATCGCATAATCATTGGGATTATATTTAGCATATTCAAGTGCCTTATCATAATCAAAATCATCGGGGTTCGGTATCGGGAATTTTTCAAATTTCTCTTCATCAGCATCTTTCAGCGGGAAATCACAAAAATCCCAGTATCCGCCGGTTTCATGCTCAACCCAACGCATAATACAGCCTTCCATTTGATTTACTTGACGGTTTGGAGGTACTTCATGAAGCTGTTTTCCTATATATGGTGCGCCAAGTCCACGGTAATCAACTCCGAGAGCCTCAAGAACCTTTTCATAATTTCCGTCCGGTATTCCGAGAGCCTTCGCGAGCTTCATATGAATTGCGCCGTTTGATTCATAACCAATTGTAACACGGTCAGTTTTTTCATGAGCAAAAGTACGCCTTACTCTTTCCCTTGAAGTCATTGTTTCCGGTGCTTTTATTATTTTCGCTTCCATACCACGCACTGAAATTATATTCTTTATCTGTCATAAAATTTTATGTCAGATATAATTTCTTCTCCTTTTAATTGTATTTATTTAAAAATATAATTTTTCTGATTATATCTTTTTTTGTTTTCTTTGACAATATAAAAATAAAGGCATATTTGATTATATATTATTTATTAATAATTTACAATATACAAACGCACAAAGAAATTGCACAAACGCACAAAAAAAACCCGTTTTTTAATATCTGAAAACGGATTTTGAAAATTATTAAATTTTATCTATATCAATTATATTATAAATATTTATTTTTGTTTTCTGCGGCTCCATACATTTTCCGGCTGTGCTTTCGCTGTCGGATATCTAAGCAACAAAGTTTTTAACGCCTCTCCGTTAAACGGAACAAGCGGCCAGAAATAACTCTTTCCTCCAAATGTAGGAGTAGTAATTACCGATATCAAAACAATCAGCGTACCTCCCACAAAACCCCATATTCCAAAAATACCAGTCGCAATTATTAAAACAAGCCGATATATTCTTATCGCTTCAGATAACTCAAGGCTCGATATTGCCAGATTAGTCAAAAGTGTCACCGCCGCGTAAAAAATTACCTCAAGCGACATCCAGTTTAACTGAATTGCGATATCGCTTACAACAAGACCACCTACAATTGAAAGCGGGCTTGTCAGTGAATTAAGCGTATGCGATGCCGCGTATTTCAATACATCAAGTCCGATTTCTGCAAATATTATAAAAAATATAAGCTGTATAACTCCGGCATCTGTATTTGACATAAGCTTCAATTTACGTGACAGCTCAGGCATATGACCTGCTATCAGCAAAAATACCGGCAGCAAAAACAAACTTGAAGCACCGCACCCAAAACGAATCAATCGGTAAAAACTACCCACAAGCGGACTTTTATAATAATCATCAGGGCTTTGCGTAAACTGAAATATTGTACAAGGCAATATTATCACTGTGGGGGAATTGTCTACCATCACAAGCACATTTCCCTCCATAAGGTAACTGCACGCAACATCTGGTCGTTCAGTCATTTGGATACACGGCATCGGATTGAACAACCGGCTTTTTACCATAAGCTCACTCAAACTTTTGCTTCCCATAGTCAAAGAATTCGCTTTTACCGACTCTATTTTTTCATTAACAGAATTCACAAGCTGCGGGTCAGTAATTCCTCCAATATACGCAACCGCCACATCGGTTTTACTGTCAGCTCCAACCGTTTTTATTTCAAATGTAAGCTGCGGATTTCTTATTCTCCTACGAATAAGGTTGGCATTAAAAAGAATTGTTTCAACAAATCCGTCTTTTGCACCCTTCATTACTTTTTCATTATCGGGCTCTTCTATCCCTCTCGCCGGATATGTTCTTAGGTCTATTATAACCGCTTCAGAAAATCCATCAAGAAAAATTGCTGACGGTCCGCTTACTACATTCTTTAATATTGAGTCGATATCAGATGAAAGCTGAGTCTGTGCAAAGCTTATTTTCGACATTATAAATTCATTTATATTTCCAACAGTGATATTTTTATTATATTCAGGATTCTGCAAATCAGAAAGAATAAGCTGCATAACACCGTTATTATACATTCCGTTTATTCCTACCCAATACGCTCTCGTATCTCCGAATTTCATCTCACGCGCGATTATATCAAAGCTTTTTCCTATCGGCAGCTTTTCTTTAAGCATACTGATATTCTCATCTAAATTTTCGGATATAGTAATATAAATCACCCCATGCCTGTTTTATGTTATTTATATTTATTATATCCTCACTTAGATATTTTTATTTATAATATAATTTTCTTATTTTCATAAAAGTGTCATCTTGCGAGAAAATATTTAGCTATTTCATACGCTACAAGTTCATGACCTTTTTTTGACGGATGATTTACATGCGATAATAAATCTACTAACTCTGTATCGGTTCTTACATAATTTTCATAGCATTTAAAACTATCCGCTAAGCCTACATTATATTTGTCCGCAAGCTCTATAATCTGATTTTTATGTTTCACAAGATTTTGCCAGTTTTCATCTTTTGTGAAAAATGAATTGTCCCAAGTAGGAGTAAGCAGTATAACATTGATATTGCGTTTTAATGCGGCATTTATCATATACTCCCATGATTCTTTTGCAGCCTCAAGTCCCACTCCCCTGTCATTAAGTGCGTAATCAATTGTTATTGTGTCTGGGCTATGATTTAATACATCTCTTTCAAATCTTTCTGCTCCTGAAACCGATGTTTCTCCCCCTATCGCAGTCACTATAACATTAACTGCTGCATACGGAAATCTTTCTTTAATAATTCTGTGAAGTAAATGCGGATATGAATCAAATGTGTTCACATATGGCGTCGCAAAATACCCCGCCGGTACACTGTGTCCATGACATACAATATTGACAATGCGATTATCCGGCCATTTTAATGACATTTCATTAAGTAAATTATTTTGATAATCAATACCTCTTATCATTTTTTGCCCTCTTTTTAACTTTATATTTTATTGTCTGTACAATAATCAGTCCTGTATTTACTCGGCGTAACTCCTGTAATCTGCCGAAATACCTTTGAAAAATGCTGGCTTGATGAAAATCCAAGTATATATGATACATCTGTCACGCTTTTCTCTTTAAGTAAAAACTGTGCTATTTCAATTTTTTTGCGGAGTATATATTCATGCGGCGTAATACCCGTTGTTTTTTTAAACATTGTCTTAAAATGAGGCACTGAGTAATTTGTAAGCTCAGCTAAATTCTCAATAGTTATCTTCTTATCTAAATTATTCTGTATATAATCTTCGCATTTTTCTACCGCTTCTAAATTTATATTTTCATTTACTTTTACAGACTGTTTTGCGATTTCATATATAAACTTAATCAAATTAGCTGACGCAATCAATTTATTTACATTGCTGTCATTAATCAAAAGCTGTAGTGATTCTTTTAATAAATCAGCAACTGATTTGTCTATATCAAAGTTGCGCCGAGGCATTGACTTTATTATGGAAAGTAATATTTCAGCATTTTCATCATTAAGATACAGGCAGTTAATTTTCTCAAACTCTAATATAATCCAATAAAGAGAACCCCTTGACTGTTCATATCCGGTAGTTGAATGGAGCTCATGCGGCAATGTAATAAATACTTCTCCGCCGTTTAAAATATACTCCTCATTATTTACTGAATAAATCTGACTTCCCTTTTCAAGATAACAAATTTCAACCGCACCTTCATGGCTGTGCTCTGACAAAGCATGATCTGGAAAATAGTTTATATATTTACCTATGCATACGATTCCAATTTCCTCCACAGAAAGCATTATTCTGTATCTATCTTTATCAGACGTTATTTTTATTTTTTCTGCATCTTGTCCAAAATAATCCATAATTATTCCTTCATATATAATTATCTGTTAAAGAATCATTATATTTTAATATATATGTACATAAAAATTTGATAATATTTTTATTACCGCATTTTATTACTTTTTTAACTATAATAATTTTACCATAAATGAATAATGTAATCAAGTGTATAAATAATTACATTATTTATAATCTATATTTTTTATTTTTATGGAGGACTTTAATGAAAAAGTTTTGCATTCGTACCCTAACGCTAATACTTCTTTCATCTATGTTGGTTTCAAGTTTCGCATGCTCAAATTCAACAACTTCCGGCAATGAAAGCAATAACTCCACAGATACTTCACAAGTAGCTTCTGATACATCAGGTCAATCTGACTCTGCCGAAACAACAGAAGAAAAAATTTTGCCTGATGTTCCTGCAGATCTTGATTATCAAGGATATACTTTTAACTTTTTGACACGTTATTCCGAAGGACAAGACTGGGAATATACAAACCCAC
>CALWTV010000247.1 GCA_944384555.1 uncultured Clostridia bacterium
GGCGGAGAAGGATATTTTCCGTTATATAAAGATAATTCATGGAGTTATGCAAATGTATTTTTGGATAGCGGTTGTAATTCTGAAAATAAATATCGTTGCGAACATGTTGAAGATAATATAGCATATATATCAAATTACTTTCGTGAAAATATTCCGTCTGACTATGAAATAAATCCAGAGGTAGGTTCCGATATATTTATTTCAAAGGCGTCAGATATATCAAGTGATATAAAAAATGCTGATGAAACAATAAGACTTTTAAAACTTGCAGTACAACGCGCGTCATCTGCGGATTCAACCTCATTTGCGCTTGAGGCAATAGAGTATATGAAAAAACAAAAGCAGTATTATTCTGATAACTGGCGATTGCTTCCGTCATCAATTAGTACATCTTATGTTATAAGCGACAAGGACAGAGCTTTCAAAAATAGTCCTGATTACTCATACTCATTAGGTCCGTACAGATTCGGCACAAGATTTGAGGAAAATAAAATATTTGGTGTAAAAATATTCCGTTATCTCAGAGAACTTTCTGGATATATTTATAATCCAAAATGGGTTGACGGATATCGCGAAGAACGAGTTGCAGATAATTATCTAGGCAAAACCATAGTAAAAATCGCAGTTGATAATGCTGGTACAATCACAACTAAGGCAGGAACTTTTGAAAATTGCATTTGCGTTAGTTTTGACGCTGAATTTGAAGGAAAAACAGGACAATATTATTTTGACGACAATTACAATTATGTCCCCTGCGGAGTTAAGAAATATTATTTTGCTCCCGACGTTGGGGTGGTAAAGTTAGACTGTAAATGGGGAAATATACTTTCTTCATCATGTGAGCTTACTCAATACGAGAATGTATCCACAAACGGAAGCTATATGCCTATATATGCAGGAAGTAAGTGGGTTTACGATGAAGTCACGCTTGAAGAAAAGTATCGCGCTCGTCTTTCCATGGAAGTTAAAAACGCCTTGCCTAATGGAAGAAAATATTTCATAGTTACTGAACAGGACTTTATTTTCTGCGATACTGAAGAAAATTACGAAAACTTCAAAAAAACTCTTTCTGCTGATAATTAATTAAAACAAGTTCGATATCCTAAAATTCTTACATAATAAAACAAAAAAACAAATTTTGAAAGGAATATTAAAAAGATGATTAATTGTTATTGCTATAATGAAAAGATTTCAAGATTTTCAAAATCAAACATGATATCTTCTGTTGAAAATATCTCTGATGTTTATCCAATATTTGAACTCATCTCCCCTAACCAAAATGAAATTACAGAAGTCGAAAATTTAATTAATATTAGCGAAAATCTTATAAATTTTTTAATAGAAGGCAATTACTCCAAAGTCGCTGAAAATAACCCAGAATACATAGTATCTTTTAAATTGAATGATACCGCAGATGTTATGATAATGAACAATTGTATATTTTTACATCATGATAAAGAAGAGTGCTCTCCGGAAATTGAAAAAATAATTTTGTCTTTGGAAACATTATGGAGCTCAATTAAAGTTCCCTCTGTTATTGATTTGGATTTTGATTGTCTAAAAAACAGAATAATCTCCTATTATAACAATGTTTATTCCAATATTGTAAAAGCAAGCGGGGAAAATAAAATCAATGCCGGATTCAGCGCAATTTCTTCTTGCGATAAATTATATAACGCGGCAATTGAGTCAAAAGTACTATTATTTAATATAATATTAGGCAAATACACATCAGAGCTTGGAATGTTAATGTGTGATGAGATTGTATCAAAAGCAATACAGGCATTGCCTTCAGAATATAGCAATAATGCTGATATTCTTTTTACATTAAGCTTTGACAATAATTTATCTGACGGTGAAGTAATTTTTTCAGCATTAGCTCCTTCTAAATAATAAAAAATCATTTTAAATCTTATGATATCGAACTAACAATCATTAGCATACAAAAAAGAGAACCGATAGGTTCTCTTTTCTATTATTTAAGATAATCGGGTAAAAATTCCGCGTCAATTGTATCGGTTATATACTGCTTTGCTCTATCAACCGAAAAATCGCTTGAATTTTTTAAACATCCATGAGCCGCTGCAAGCTCAGGGGTATAGTGCTCAAGTAAATATACCTGAAGATTAAATCTTGTCATATCATAATGTGTTATTGTGGGCACAAATACCGGATTTTCTATATACGGCTTTTCCCCTTCATTATTCACTATATCAAAAGTAATAATTCCACCGACCATATTTCTGCCGTAAAGCATTGTTGAAATCAAATTTCCAAGCGAATATACTGCAAGAGTTTTATTGCCGCTTTCACCCGTCAACCATTTTACTGGCTGAACCACGTGAGGGTGATGTCCAATAATTACATCTGCACCGCAGTCGGCCATTATCTGAGCATATTTCTCCTGTTCCGCCGATGGTGCAAAATTATCTTCAAGTCCCCAGTGACATGATACGAAAACCAAATCAGCCGCCTGCTTTGCTGCTGTAACCTGACTTCTTATCGTATTCTCATCAAACAACGGTATCACAAGCTCACTTCCAGCAGAGAGTGTCATTCCGTTTGTACCGTACGTATACGCAAGAAATGCGATTTTTATACCGTCAGTTTCGTATATTCTGAAATTATTGTAATCCTCTTTATTTTCATATCCGCCTATAAGCAGAACATCTTTAGTCTTCCAATATGCGATAGTGGATTCAAGTCCGTTTGTTCTCATATCGAGCATATGGTTTGTTGCGATATTCACAACATCAAACCCAATATCAACAAGAGCGTCTCCTGCTTCCTGAGGTCCGTTGAAATTAGGATATCCGCTATATCCAAATTCCTCACCTGCCAAAGGTGTTTCCTGGTTTATAAACGCGATATCCGCATCTACGACGAAAGTTGCGATATCTTCATACATTCCTGTAAATGTATATTCAGCACCGTCAACAGCACGATTTTGTGCATCAATATATATATTTTGGTGAATTATATTATCCCCTGCCGCAATAAATTTAAGTCGGCTTTTTTTCAAAGGTTCAGTTTCCACAGTTTCTGATTCAGTAATGCTAAGCGGCGGCTCGTCAGAATTACTTTCAGTATCAGAAATTTTTTCTGTCAAGTTAGATTTTTCAGAATTATTTTGAGTCACAGGCTGTCCATTTTCATCTCTAAACTGTAAAATTCCACATGAAGATATTATCACGGAAATAAATAAAATAATTGCAGTTAATACGATTTTTCTTTTTCGATTCATTCTTTATATAATCCTGTTTTTAAAATTTAATATTAATTAATTGAACTAAACACCGCATAACAGTCATGCAAACAACAAATTATGCGGTGTCATATTTTTAAACTATTTTATATTTATTAAATTTATCTTTTGCTGAGTACGTCTTTTTCGTAATTTTTAACTTCTTCAAGCCAAGCTTCACGGACAGGAACTCCAGCTTTTTCGCAGTAATAATCCCATACTGCTGAGAAAGGATACGATTTTAATTCTTCAAGCATTGCGAGACGTGATGTGTAATCTCCGCTGTTTTCAAATTCCATGAGCTTAGCGGTAGGTTCGAGATTTGCCATAAGCAGTGCTTTCTGCATATTGCGTGTACCTATTACCCATGCTGCAACTCTGTTAAT
>CALWTV010000248.1 GCA_944384555.1 uncultured Clostridia bacterium
TAATATTCAATAAAATCAGTGAAAAATTAAGCAATAACAAATAATAGTTTTTGAAAATAAAACAGCCTCCGAAACGGTAAATAAAACTGTTTCGGAGGTTATTTTTATTAAATTTTAAAATTGATTGAATCTGCTCTTGAAAATAAATAATTTTATGAAAAATTATTTGCGTTTTTTAGATGCGATTACAGCAGCACCTGCGGCAATTGCGCCAAATGCGATAAGAGAAACAGCGTCAGCGGTCTGAGGAGCAGTTACTGTTTCTTCAACTGCGGCGGTTTCCTCAGCAGCGGCAGTTTCAGCGGCAGCGGTTTCTTCAGCGGCGGGAGCAGCAGTTTCTTCAGCAACGGTAGTTTCTTCGGCAGGAGCAGGTACTTCACCGCAGAGAATTACTTCTGCAACCTGGAGACAGCCGGAGATAGCATTAGGCATTTCAAGCTTATAATCAGTGTAAGCTACAGTATTTTCAAAACTTACAGGGAAATACATAAAGTCAACATCATCGAGATCTTCTTCTGTACCCTCATGAATAACTGTCCAGTTTTCACCGTCATTAGAACCTGAAAGAACCCATGTTTCGGGATTTCTTCCAACATAAGAAGAGTTGTCATTTGCGGTAGAGAAGATAATACCGTTTACAACATAGCTGTTATCCATTTTCCAAATAACTTCAGCAGGGAAGTTAGCGGTACAGAATTTTGTGGTTACATCGTCATCAAACAGCATATCAATGCCTTCGTTGGCATTTCCCTCGGTTCCTGTAATAGAATCCAATACTACATTTGAGATAAGGGGTTTAAGACTGTCCCCAGCAGCTTCTTCATATGTATCATATCCTGTAGCAGCCGCAGCAATTGAATTTACGCACAGACAAGACAATACGCCAATACACAATCCGAGAAATAACTTTTTCATAATGAGAAAATCCTCCTAAGATAAATTTTAAAATATAAATTTCCGTATTTAATTATACCTCTATTTAAAGAGCATGTCAATGAGTTTATTGAATATTTATTGCTTTTGTATATAATTAATATTTTTTTTGTCCATTTAATGCAGTATGTTAGTTAAAAAAAATTCACCAAATTTGAGAAAATTTTATTTTTTAATATTATAAAAAATTGTGCCTGAAAACAATAAAGTTAATATTTTAGGAAATATAATTGATTTTGCATTTTAAGAAAATATACTGTTGAAAAAAATTTAGATTCGTGATAAAATATAGTATAATGATAAAAAACACTTGTTTGATTAATTGACGGAGGTTTGCAAACATATGCACGAAAATCACAGAAGCCGTTTAAAAAAGCGTTTTATTGCTGAAGGGTTAGATTCTTTTGAAGACCATAATAAACTTGAATTACTGTTATTTTACGCACTTCCGAGATGTGATACAAATGAAATTGCTCATGATTTGATAAATAATTTTGGCTCACTCAGAAATGTGTTTGACGCGGAAATATCAGAACTTGTAAAAATAAGCGGTATAAGCGAGCACAGTGCTATTCTTATAAAAATGATTCCGGCACTGGCGCGCCATTATATCAAATATGATGATTTAGCAGATGAAATATATGATTCTATTGAAAAAATAGGGCAATACTTTATACGGAGATATGTGGGAATAACAACGGAAACCGTAATGATTATGCTGCTTGATAATTCAAATAGGCTTATAAAATATGTAGATGCGGGGCAGGGAATAATAAATTCAACAGATGTGCCAATAAGAAAAATTGTTCAGTCTGCGCTTGATAATAATGCGTCATCGGTAGTACTTGCGCATAATCACCCGAATGGTACGACTGTGCCTTCCAATGATGATATAAACGCCACTTTTAAATTATCAGATATTCTTGATTCTCTTGGAATTACACTGCTTGAACATATAGTAGTTGCCGGAAATGATTTTCGCCCGATAGTAAATTCAATGATGTTTAATGTATCGGATATATAATTTATTAAAACAATTAAAAATGTTAAAGAGGAGATAAGATGAAATCCGAAAAACCATTGAGTGGAAAATTTAAACTTAAAAGTGAATATAAGCCTACCGGCGACCAACCGCAGGCGATTGAAAAACTTGCCGCCGGAGTAGAAGCCGGAATGAAAAATCAGACTTTGCTTGGTGTTACAGGCTCCGGAAAAACATTTACAATGGCTAACGTAATTGAAAGAGTTCAGAGACCGACTCTGGTTTTAGCACATAATAAAACGCTTGCGGCTCAGCTTTGTACAGAGTTTCGTGAGTTTTTTCCGGATAATGCAGTAGAATACTTCGTGTCGTATTACGATTATTATCAGCCGGAGGCATATATTCCCGGGAAAGATATGTATATCGAAAAAGACGCTATGATAAACGATGAAATCGATAAGCTGCGTCATAGTGCAACCTCAGCATTGCTCGAACGCCGTGATGTTATAATTGTGTCAAGCGTATCATGTATATACAGCTTAGGTGACCCGGAGGAATATAAAAATCAAATCGTATCGGTAAGACCGGGCATGATAATGGAGAGAGATGAGCTTGCAAGACGGCTTGTATCAATAAACTATGACCGAAATGACATAAATTTTGTACGTGACAAATTCCGCATACGAGGAGATGTACTCGAAGTTTTTCCGGCATCTTCAGGAGAAAATGCGATTAGGATAGAATTTTTCGGAGATGAAATCGACCGTGTTTCAGAAATAAACGTGCTGACCGGTGAGCTTATCCGTAATCTCAGCTATGCCGCCATATATCCGGCAAACCATTATGTAGTTTCAGACGAGAAACGCGAGGCGTCACTACATTTGATTGAAGAAGAAATGATTGAACGGGTTGAGTTTTTTAAAAGCAATAATAAATTACTTGAAGCGCAGAGGATAGAGGAACGCACAAAATATGACCTTGAAATGCTGCGTGAAATCGGATTTTGTTCAGGTATTGAGAATTATTCCCGTGTGCTTGCCGGACGTGAACCCGGCTCAACGCCATCAACATTGCTCGATTACTTTCCCGATGATTTTCTGATGTTTATCGATGAATCGCACGTAACGGTTCCGCAGGTCAGAGGTATGAGCGGCGGCGATTACGCACGCAAGAAAAATCTTGTTGATTACGGTTTCAGACTTCCCAGCGCGTATGATAACCGTCCGTTATTTTTTGATGAATTCCGTGCAAAGCAGAATCAGACCATATACGTAAGCGCAACGCCGGCGGATTATGAAAAGGATTGCTCTGAGCAAGTTGTAGAACAGATTATTCGCCCGACAGGACTTGTTGACCCAGAGGTGGAAGTGCGTCCTATCGCGTCGCAGATAGATGATGTAATTGGAGAGATAAAAATCCGCGCCGAGAAAAAAGAGCGTGTGCTTGTTACGACTCTTACAAAAAAGATGGCGGAGGATTTGACTGAATATCTTGAATCAAATAAAATTCTTGTAAGGTATATACATCATAATGTTGATACCATGGAGCGAATGGAGATAATCCGTGATTTAAGACTCGGTGTATTTGATGTGCTTGTCGGAATTAATTTGCTCAGAGAGGGACTTGATATACCTGAAGTTTCACTTGTGGCGATTCTCGATGCCGATAAAGAGGGACTTCTTCGCTCTGAAACTGCACTTATTCAGACAATCGGACGTGCCGCACGAAATGCAGACGGAAAAGTAATAATGTATGCCGATGATATAACGCGCTCAATGCGTGCCGCAATAGACGAAACAAACCGCCGCCGCAAAATTCAGACGGAATATAACGAAGCTCACGGAATAATTCCAAAAACAATTATAAAAGGTGTGCGTGATGTAATTGAAATTGGTGTAAAAGATGATTCTGCGAATGATAAAGGCAAAAATAAACGTGGGGCAAAAAATGATAGTAAAAAGATGACTGCCGCTGAAAAAGAAAATATGATAGAGGAATTGTCACGTGAAATGAAAGCCGCGGCAAAAAATCTTGAGTTTGAAAAGGCGGCGTTTTTAAGAGATAAGATTAAAAATCTGCGTACTACTGAATAAATACTTTTAGAAAAAATTTTTGATTATAATTATGAAATTTACATTTACGAAAGATGAGGAAATCAGAATAATATGCCGCATGAATTGAAAATAACCGGCGCAAGAGTTCACAATCTGCAAAACGTAAGCCTGACTGTTCCGCGCGATAAGCTTGTAGTGTTCACAGGACTTTCTGGTTCCGGAAAATCATCGCTTGCGTTCGATACGATATATGCCGAGGGACATCGGCGTTTTGTGGAATCGCTTTCATCATACGCGCGCCAGTTTTTAGGACAGCTTGACAAACCTGATGTCGATTCGATAGAGGGACTTTCACCGGCTATATCGATTGATCAGAAAACCACATCTAAAAATCCGCGTTCCACTGTCGGAACTGTAACTGAAATATATGACTACCTTCGTCTGCTTTATGCAAGACTTGGAGTTCCACATTGTCCGGTTTGCGGTAAGGAAATCCGTCAGCAGACCACAGACCAAATTATTGATAAAATAATGGAGCTGCCGTCGGGAACAAGATTTATTATACTTTCGCCAATTGTTAGAGGCAAAAAGGGACGCCATGAAAAGGTGCTTGCCGACGCACGCAAAAATGGTTATGCGAGAGTAAGAGTAGACGGTGTGCTGTATGATTTAAGTGAGGATATTTCGCTTGAAAAAAATAAGAAGCATTCAATTGAAATAGTAATTGACCGCCTTGTAATGAAAGAGGGACTGCGCCCACGTCTTTCGGATTCAGTTGAAATCGCATTGCGCGCGGGAGAGGGTAAATTGATAATATCAATTGCGGCAAGAGATGGCGAAAATGCAGAGCCTGAACAGGAATTTTCAACAAACTATGCCTGCGAGGAACATAATGTAAGTTTTGGTGAGCTTGAACCGCGCATGTTTTCGTTTAATAATCCGTTTGGAGCATGTCCTCATTGCGCCGGAATTGGTGAAACAAGACATATTTCCGAAGATAAAGTTATTCCCAACCGTAATCTCTCACTAAGTGAAGGCGCAATTGCAGTAAACGGTTTCAAGTCGCTTGAGGAAGAATCGTGGACAGGACCGCTTGTTGCGGCAGTTGGCGAAAAACACGGTTTTAGAATGGATCAGCCGGTATCAGAATTTTCCGCAGAGGCTTTAAACGCTCTGTTTTACGGAACTGGTGATGAAGAATACGAAATTGACAGATATTTTGGCGGACAACCTCACCGTCACAAGGATAAATTCGGGGGGATAATAAATATAATAAAAAATCGCCTTGAGCAGAGCGGAAATGATTATTACGAACAGTTCGTTGAGGAAACCGCCTGCCCTCACTGCGGCGGCGATAGATTATGTGAATCCTCTCTTGCGGTTACGGTCGGAGGAATAAATATCGCTCAGCTTTGCAAGAAATCGGTTAAATCTGCACTTCAATTTGTACAATCTCTTGAATTTACTGAAACAGAAATGACAATCGCCCGTGAAATTATCAAAGAAATCAAATCAAGACTTGGTTTTCTTGAAAGTGTAGGGCTTGATTATTTGACTCTTTCGAGAAAAGCCGGAACTTTGTCGGGTGGAGAGGCACAGCGAATTAGGCTTGCAACTCAAATCGGCTCATCACTTGTGGGAGTCCTATATATTCTCGATGAACCGAGTATCGGACTTCACCAACGTGACAACGGTAAACTGATAGCTACTTTAAAAAAATTGCGTGATATTGGAAACAGCGTTATTGTGGTTGAACATGACGAAGAAACAATGGAGGAATCCGATTACATTGTCGATATCGGACCGGGCGCGGGAATTCATGGAGGAAAAATTGTCGCAGCCGGTACTCCTGACGAGTTAAGAAAAGACGAAAACTCAATAACGGGGGCATTTTTATCCGGCAGACGCAGAATTGAGGTTCCCAAAACAAGACGTACCGGAAACGGGCAGTTCATAAAAATAATAGGTGCGGCTCAGAATAATCTGAAAAATATCGATGTTGAAATCCCTCTCGGTTGCTTTGTATGTGTAAGTGGTGTATCGGGTTCGGGAAAATCTTCGCTTGTAAATTCAATTCTGCTTCCGACACTCGCGAGAGAATTAAACGGTGCTGTAACATATTCGGGCAAATGCAGTGAGATTGTCGGCATTGAAAATCTTGATAAAGTAATAGCGATAGACCAAAGCCCGATTGGACGTACACCGCGTTCAAATCCGGCGACTTATACCGGATTGTTTACCGAAATCCGCGAGCTTTTTGCCAAAACCACAGACGCTAAAATCCGAGATTTTAAAGCGGGGCGTTTCTCTTTCAATATAAAAGGCGGACGCTGTGAAGCTTGTGAAGGTGACGGAGTACGCAAAATCGAAATGCATTTTCTGCCCGACGTATATGTCACCTGCGATGTATGCAAGGGAAAGCGATATAACCGCGATACGCTTGAAGTCAAATACAAAGGCAAAAATATATATGAAGTTCTTGAGATGACCGCAGAAGAAGGTGTGTCATTTTTTGATGGAATCCCCGGAATTTCAAAAAAACTTCAAACACTGTGTGATGTCGGACTCGGATATATAAAAAT
>CALWTV010000249.1 GCA_944384555.1 uncultured Clostridia bacterium
GATAGGAACAGACGACACCCTTACCGTAAAATTCAACGTAACAAATGTTGGCAAAATTGACGGTGAAGAAGTTGCTCAGGTATATGTACGTGATTATTTTGCGTCTGTGGTGAAGCCGTCAATGGAATTGAAAGGATTTAAGAGAGTTCATTTAAAAGCGGGCGAAACTAAGACAATTGAGATAAAACTTGGCAGACTTGCGTTCCGCACTTTGAATCCTAAATATAAGTGGGTAGTTGAACCGGGAAAAATGAGAATTATGGTTGGTAAAAATGCCGGTGAATTATTGCTTGAGCAGGACTTTGAGATAAAATAAATCATAATCTTAAAAAGTATAAAAGTTTCGGTCAAGTGTGGGAGTTTTTGTCGCCATCCGCAGAGGGCAAAATTCCCCATGAGCTTTCAAAGCGTTCTCTCTTTTTGGTACTTTTTCTCTCTCAAGTAAGAGAGAAAAAGTACAATTTGTTATTTAAAGTAAAACTTATTCAAGGTAATCGTTCAAACGCTGGAGAGCGGATTTTTCAATGCGGCTTACATATGAGCGTGATATGCCTAATTTATCTGCGACTTCACGCTGTGTAATTGCTGGATTTTCTCCTAAACCATAGCGTAGAATAATAATTTCTCGCTCGCGTTCATTTAATTGGTTTTTTATGAAATCAAGCGCCTTGTTAACTTTAATTTTTATGTCTAAATCATCGGCGATTGTATCCTCACAACTTATTATATCAATGTATGTAAGGGAATTACCGTCACGGTCAACATCGATAGTTTCATTTATTGAAACTTCATTTCCGGATTTTTTTTGCGCTCGAAAGAACATCAGTATTTCATTTTGAATACATTTAGCCGCATAAGTGGCAAAACGTGCTCCATTTTCATAATTGAATGAGTCAACCGCTTTAATAAGTCCGATAGTACCAATAGAAACGAGGTCCTCTTGATTTTTGCACGCAGAATAATATTTTCGTACAATATGCGCAACTAATCTGAGATTATGTTCTATTAACTTACCCCTTGCATCATCATCTCCATTTCTTGTTTTTATGAAAAGCTCACGCTCAGCGGCTGATGATAGAGGGGAAGGGAATTTCTGATTTCCAGTTACGCTCAAAATCATACATGCGGCTGATAAAATTGCTTGAAGTAAACCGTAAAACATAACGATATATCTCCTTTAGATAAAATAATATTGATACCATATCTATATGTAAGCCGGCCTGTCTGAATTATGAAAAATATATATTTTATAGCAAAAGGGACTGAACTCAGCTGATTATATATAAATCAGACGTGAGACAGTCCCAATATAAATTATATTTAATATAAACGGTATTTTATTTAAGCATTTCTTGACCGCCGGTTACGGGGATTGCCTGGCCGGTTTCATACTTCTGATCAATTATGTAAAGTACCGCACGTACTACGTCTTCGATTCGGCAACCGCGTCCAAGCGGAACTTTTGCCTCATAGAAAGCACGCACATCAGCGACAGTTTTTGCCCCCGGAACTTTTCCGGCGTTCAGATACTGAACAAAAAGTCCTTTTTCAGGGTCGGACCACAGCGGACCGTCAAGGAAGTTGCCGGGACAAACTGCGTTTACTTTGATTCCGAAAGGCGCGAGTTCAAGTGCAAATGACTGAGTTAAGCCTATACCTCCGAATTTGCTTCCTGCATATGCAAAATTCTTGTTGCTTCCAGATAATCCTGATTTTGAGTTAATTTCTACAATATCCATCATGTAATCCGGAGCGATTTTTCTCTGTAATTTCATTGGATTTATAGAATATTTTGCGCAAAGGAAATAAGCTGTATAATTTACACTTGTAACGAGTTCAAATGCTGATTTCTGCATTTCTTCAAGGCTTCCGGCACGAACTATTCCGGCATTATTTACAAATATATCAAGTCCGCCGTATTCCAGAACAGTTTCTTCAATCATGTTTTTTACTGACTCTTCATCAGAAACGTTTACTTTTACAGCAAAAGCAGTTCCAGCCCCATTTTCCTTTGATATATCAGCGGCAGTGGCAGCGGCTCCATCACCGTTCATATCGGCAACAACAATATATGCTCCTTCTTTTGCAAGCGATTGTGCAATTCCTTGACCGAATCCCTGTGCGCTTCCTGTAACGATTGCGATTTTTCCGTTAAGACGCTTTTCTGAGGTGCCTTTTAATGCAACTTTGCTTCTGTAATTTTCAACTTCCCAGTTTACAATAAAGTCTGTCAGATAATCGGACATATATAAAACTCCGCCGAAATTCTGAGCATATGCTAAAATTTTCAGAGCGTCAGTCCAAACAGCGGTAACTGTTTCTGCATCTTTTTTGTTAGCACCGATTGCAAACATTCCTATTCCACGTGCGAATACTACTTTCGGCGCAAAACCTCTGCGGTTTTTGAGTTCAAGAAAGGCTTCTTTTATTTTTTCAGGTTCGCTCGACTCTATATAAAGAGGCTCTGCTTTGCAGTATACAATATGGTCAGGGGTGAGTGCTTTTTTCATAATTTCAAATGCTTCAGCAGATTCACCGCGTTTCAAAATTTCAGCGTTAGCTGTGAATTTTACAACGGCATTTCCAGTTTCAGAATAAAGCATTCTGAGTACGGGAGCTATTTTTGCCGCTTCCGTCTTATCTGTTTCAACGCACGAAAAATCGGGTACTTCTTTAACTTTAGATTTAATAGCGCTCATAACTGAGTTTACGAGATTGTCAAGTTCTTCTTCAGTATTTCCCGCAAAGAAGATACCGTGATTTTGTAAAATAACCAAATCCACAGCTTTTCCGTTTTTAGCTTTTGCCTCATCCATGATTTTGCGGCATAATGCGGCGAGAATATATCCCGGTTCTGCGGCGTCAACCCATACTGCGTCAGGGAACATTTCCAAAGCGATTTTCTTTCCGTCTTTACCGCAGGTCATGCCATTTACAATTGCGGGGTGAACGTGAAGCACAAACTTCTGTTCAAATAAATTATGGAGCATTGTTTCAACGGACGGGCGTTTTCCCTCGCTTCCTTTTTGACGTGCGTCCATCAAATCGGCAAGTACTTCTTCTTCACGTGTATTTGTATCGGCGGAATATGTCTTATTCCAAATCAATTCTAATTTTGCTCTGTCCATTGCGACGAATTCATCGGGCTGAATTGTGGCAAGAGATGTTCCTGAACCTTTAATATATAGAGTGTCCTCAGTTTTATAAGAGGTGTTTCCTCCTCCGGCAAGCACAAATTCGGCATTTGAACCGTATTTATGCGAAATATCAGCGATAATTTCCAAACTCATTTTATGTACTCCTCTTTATTTTATATATAAATTTATTAAAGCATCAAATTTTGCGGAGACTATATTTTTAATGTTTTGCCGATTTTTGCATATGCATCTATTTTCATTTTAAGGGAGTCATATTTCATATCAGCTTTTTCACCGAACATTGCATCGTTGAAATTTATTGTTGCGGCAGATTCATGACCAATCAGGGCATATGTTGCGGTTTTCAAGTGCTGATATGACGGGTCATTTAAAGCTTTACATATAAATGACTGACGTGGTGAGTTAATATCTTCTCCGCTGATTTGGAAAAATCCATATTTGTCGCAGAGAGCCATAACTCTTTCAAGTTGCTGTTTTGTATTTCTTGTAGGCATATACGTTACTGCATTAAATTCGAGTGACTTTAATGTTTCCATAAGTTCATCAAGATAAGAATCCTCGAATTTTTGAGTTTTCTTATCGCCTGTTACGCTGTCACCTACATCTCCAAGATACGCGTATGCACTTATTGCACCAATTTCTTTGCATTTATCAATAAATTCAGTTATGTGGGGGCATTCTTCGTCAGCATCGATGTAAAAATGCTCAACCATATGGCTCTTAAGCAGTCCGAGAATGTCATATTCATAATATGCGGGATTAGCTTCTAAAAGGCGTTGTCTTGTTTTATCGTCAATCGGAAGTCCGAGTTTCTTCTCAAGAAATTCTACTGCGTCAGCTGGCACAGGATATGCGGAGGTGATTTTTTTCGCAAGAGCGAACAGCACATGGCGTTCAGTAACTCCGCCACCTTCTGCATATTTGGAAATGGGAAGAACATCTGCTTCAAAATCGATATCTATATTGTTGCCGGCAGTTATTTGATTGATTTTTGCGCACATTTTTATGTTTCTTTCGTTTCGTTTAGCACGAAGAGGTGCAAAGAATTCATCAGCCTTTTCGATATTCTGATGAGGAATTCCGTGCATTGCTAAATATGCGACTGAGATTTGGTCGGGATTATTGATACGTCTGCCGTAAAGCGGGGTTCCGTCGGTTTTAACGCGACATTCTGCGCCTACTGTAACCGGCATTCCTGCAATTCTTCCGGCTTCGATAAATTCACGAGCGCCGCATACACTGTCATGATCCATGATTCCTGCGGTATCAAGTCCGTTGAGCCATGCGTAATATACAGCAGCTGTCGGGGAATACGGGGAAAATGAATATATAGTATGTATATGATTATTTACGTAACCCTCGGATTTTGCCCGTTGGATATTTCCTTTTTTAGCCTCGTCCATTAATTTGCTAAGAGTTTCAAGTCTTTCTTCAGGAGTAGGTGCATTAAGTTTACTTGTATCCATCTAAGAATCTCCTTTTTAATTATAAATAATATGATTTTTATATTTATATAAAATTATTATCTGACATGAAAATTAATTTCTCAGTAAGTATGACTTAGACTGTTCGTATTTTTCTTTTAATTCAAGAGCTTCAGGTGAATTTTTATCAAAATTTTTACGTAAATTTATGCCCACTAGTATATTTTTGGGCGTATCTTCCGTGTCTATTAATTCCAGAG
>CALWTV010000250.1 GCA_944384555.1 uncultured Clostridia bacterium
GAAACCGTTTTCGATTCCCGGTTTACGTGGTGCTATCGTTTGCTTATAAATATTTTTGAGAATGCTTCCCTTTCTAATTATACATTATGAATTTGTATAAAAATTAATGAAAAAAACTTGATTGAAAAGTAATTATAATGTATAATAATAAGATAAAATAAGGTTATTTCACCCAAATTTTAATGAAAGGGTTTTATATATATGTCTCAAAGCGAAAGACAAAAACATATCAGAAATTTTTCAATTATTGCTCATATAGACCATGGTAAATCAACTCTCGCTGACCGTATATTGGAATTTTCACGTGCAGTTGATACGCGCGATATGGAAGAACAGCTCCTCGATAATATGGACCTCGAGCGTGAACGCGGAATAACCATAAAAGCGCGTGCGGTTAAAATAGATTACGAAGCTCCGGACGGAGAGATATACGAACTTAATCTGATTGATACCCCCGGTCATGTCGATTTCAATTATGAAGTATCACGCTCACTCAATGCTTGTGAGGGCGCACTGTTAGTTGTGGATTCCACTCAGGGTATCGAAGCGCAGACTCTCGCAAACGCTTATCTTGCGGTAGATGCCAATCTCGAAATTGTGCCGGTTATAAATAAAATTGACCTGCCGAGCGCGGATGTCGAACGTGTGCGTGCCGAAATCGAAGACGTTATCGGAATTGACGCTTCAGACTGCCCTGCTGTATCCGCCAAAAATGGAATCAATATTGAGCAGGTGATGGCGTCTATTATTGATAAGATTCCCGCTCCAAGCGGCGATGAAAAAGCTCCTCTCAAATGCCTGATTTTCGACTCATATTACAACAGTTATCTCGGCGTTGTAGTGTATGTTCGGGTAATGGACGGAGTATTGCGCGCTGGCGACCGTATCCGCATGATGAGCAGCGGCGCTGAATTTGATGTTGTTGAAGTAGGTCACATGAACGCATTCGGTCTGGTTAAATCAGATACAATTTCCGCGGGCGAAGTCGGATATATAACCGCGTCAATCAAAAATGTTTCCGATACCCGTGTCGGTGATACTGTTACATCTGCAAGCAATCCTGCAAAAGAAGCTCTGCCCGGATTCAAAAGCGTTCAGCCAATGGTCTATGCCGGAATATATACCGTGGACGGCGCAAAATACGGCGATTTGCGTGACGCTCTCGAAAAGCTGCGCTTAAATGACGCCGCATTGTCATTTGAACCGGAAACCTCAATAGCACTTGGATTCGGTTTCAGATGCGGCTTTCTCGGTCTGCTCCATATGGAAATAATCGAGGAAAGACTTGAGCGTGAATTTAATCTTGACCTAATTACTACCGCTCCCAGCGTTATTTATGAAATAGAAAAAACTGACGGCTCAGTTGTATATGTTGATAATCCCTCAAATTATCCGTCACCTGATGAAATTGCCTGCGCGCGTGAACCTATTGTAAAGGCAAGCATTATAACTCCGACTGATTATGTAGGCGGAATAATGGATTTATGTCAGGACAGACGCGGTGTATTTATTGATATGAAATATATCGATACCTCAAGAGTAGAGCTTCATTACGAACTTCCGTTAAATGAAATCGTATACGACTTTTTCGACGCGCTCAAATCGCGTTCAAAAGGCTATGCTTCTCTTGATTACGAACTTTCCGAATACCGCGAGAGCAAGCTTGTAAAACTTGATGTAATGCTGAGCGGAGATGTGGTTGACGCATTGACGTTTATAGTTCATGAAGAAAAGGCATATCCTCGTGCAAGAAAAATTACTGAAAAGTTAAAGGAAAATATACCGAGACAGTTGTTTGAAATTCCAATTCAGGCGGCTATCGGCTCAAAAGTTATCGCGCGCGAAACCGTCAAGGCAATGCGTAAGGACGTACTTGCAAAGTGCTACGGCGGTGATATAACCCGAAAGAAGAAGCTCCTTGAAAAGCAGAAAGAAGGTAAAAAGAAAATGCGCCGTCTCGGTACGGTAGACGTTTCACCCGAAGCGTTCATGGCTGTACTCAAACTTGACGACGAATAATTCTTTAAATTTGCCTGTTTTTAAGAAAATAGTTTTTGATTTGGTTAAACGAAGTTTTTGCGGAAAAGTTTGATTTAAGTAATTAAAACTGCCGTAAAACGTAAAAAGAAAGGAGCTATCTGTGCGTATAGGAGCTAAAGATAAAAAAAAGCTGGGGCTTTATCTGCATATCCCGTTCTGCCGGAGCAAATGCGCATATTGCGATTTCTTTTCATTTGTTCCCTCAAATGAGGAACTTATACAGCGTTATGTGGACGTGCTAGTTCTTCATATGGAATCGTATCGCACCGGTACTTATGACTATACAGTTGATACTGTTTTTATTGGCGGAGGTACGCCGACTTTGCTTTCAACTGAACAACTCATGCAGATAAATCGCGCTATATATAAAAATTTTGATGTAGACAATCGTGTGGAATATACAATCGAAGCCAATCCTGCCACCATTGATTTTGAATCACTTAAAAAACTAAGGCGAGCCGGAGTAAATAGATTGAGTATAGGACTTCAGAGCGGAGATAACCGCGAACTGCTTGCACTCTCAAGACTTCATAACCGCGCCGCATTTGAACAGAGTTTCCGTGACGCTCGCCGCGCGGGTATATCGAATATAAACGTAGATATAATGTTCGGAATCCCGTTTCAAACAAAGGATAGCTTTATGAAAACTCTGCGCTATGTTACATGGCTTTCTCCCGAGCATATTTCTGTATATGGACTTAAAATCGAGGAGGGGACACCCTTTGCCGCAAAAAGGGATACCCTGCCCTTGCCTGATGAGGACGCTGAATATGATATGTACATGACCGCTGGTGAATTTTTAGCCTCACGGGGATATGAACATTATGAAATTTCAAATTTTGCAAAACGTGGAATGAGATGTCGGCATAACATGAAATACTGGAACTGCGAGGAATATCTCGGACTCGGAGCAAGCGCACACTCATATTTCAACAATTCACGTTTCAGCTTTAAACGCGATATCGACGCTTATATGAATGGACTTGAAATTAAAAATTCTCGCATAAAGCTAACAGATGAAAATGTAGAGATATCGCCTCATGAACGTGTTGGTGAATATGTAATGCTTAGAATGAGATTGTCAGACGGTGTTGATTGCCGTGAGTTTTACCGTAAGTTTGGGCTTGATTTTGACAGGCTTTACGGCAGTAAATTACAGCAATACATAAATCCCGGACTGGTTCAATACGTAAACGGTGTATATTCGTTTACCGCAAAGGGAATGTTTGTGTCCAATTATATTTTAAGCGAAATTCTTGATTTCAGTCAGGGCAACACTTTTATGGGCTGAATTTTTTAATCATAATATAAAACTTAAATTTTTAACTAAATTAAATAATTAATAATATTTTTAAATATATTAAAAAATATGATAATATTTTTTGCCCTGTTTAATTTTATTAAACTACTTTTAATTTATGTTATATTATTATATAATATAGAGCGAAGCGTGTTGTAATTTTATTTATTATACAACATAATTTTAATTAAAATTATTATTTATTATTATGGAGATCAGAAAAATGAGAAAAATATCTGCATTTCTATCTGCACTTTTAATATGTGCGGCTGCAATTTCTCCCGTTTTTGCCGAAGACGACTTAAGAACTGGTACAGCATCTAAAGGAACCCCTGAAATAGACGGAAAAATCGATGAAATTTGGGAAACCACAGAATCTTACGCAGTTGACAGACTCAAAGACGGAACAGATACAGGTTTGACCGCTTCGTTCCGTTCTCTTTGGGATGAAAATAATTTATATGTTTTAATTGAAGTAAATGACCCTGACCATTCATTTAACGGCGGTATATCTATTGGTGACGGTATAGCGGTATATTTTAATCCGAAAAATAATACCGACGCGGTAAGTTATGAAGATGATGATACAATAAGCTATTTTGAAATATGCTCAAATGATGTAGCTAATGTAGCATGGTCTGGCAGTTCAGTTGCCCAGGGAATGTATATGGACAATCAGGTTATCGAAGTAGTGGAGACTGACGCAGGCTATACATATGAAATTTCAATGAACTTAAAAGAAGCTGCTGATGTCACCCTCGCTGCTGATATGACAATGGGATTTGATATTCAAGTAAATGACCAGAATGAAAATTCAGATGTGCGCACTGCCGCGTATGGCTGGAATGACAGCACAAATCAGGCTTGGGAATCACCACTTTACTTTGGTCAGCTTACATTAATAGATGGAGCTGCTGCTGAAACTGAGGCTGTAACTGAAACCGCTGCTGAAAGCGTAGCGGCTGAAGAAACTACTTCCGCACCCGCAGAAACTGAAACTACAACAGCTCCTCAGACATTTGATATTGGTGTAATGCTCGCAATTGCCGCATCTGCCGCAGGTTCCGCAGTTGTTATTTCACGCAGAAAAAAATAAGATTACGTGATAAATTCTGAATTCAGACGAAATCATAAAATAAAATTTAAATAATCCGGTGTATTCTATTTTTATGTGATATGCACCGGATTATAATTATTTATGGTTATATAACATTGCAAAATATAAAATTTAGTTGCAAAGACGTGTTCATCAAAAACAAAATTGTATATACAGGCAATAATATTTTGCCTGTATTTTTTATATTTTTTATAAATATAAAATAATTTAGCAAATAATTTTACATAAAAATATATATTTTTGTTTATATCCGATATTAAATTTATTATTGTATTATATAATAATATTGAAAAATATGTTTATAAATATTATAATATTGTTATTAAAATAATATATAAAATGGAGGATAAAAATAATATTTATTATGAAAAACAAACTGCTTAAATCAATTTGTCTTGCGCTTGTTATATTAACTATGACATCATCTCAGATGATTTCTTGTTCAGACAATTCAGACTCTGATTCAGGCAATGATACTTCATCATCTTCTGTGACCGAAAATAATACAGTACAGTCAAATTCATCAGAAAGCGACGAATCGGCCGAAACATCTGCCTTGTCAAAAGTTCCGGTAAATGATTATGGCGGATATGAGTTTAAAGTCATAGTAACAAATCAAGATTCGCGTCATGTGGATTTTGTGGCGGAAGAACTTAATGGAGAAACTCTAAACGACCTTGTATATGAACGTAATATGGCAATTGAAGAGATGTACAACATCAAAATTACCGCGGTTGGGGAAGATTTTGGAGCGATAAACAATATGATTACTCAGAATGTAGCCGCAGGAGATAATACATATGACCTATATGTGTCGAATGCAACCGCATATTCAAATGCGAGTGCTGGTCATCTTTTGCCGTTTAATTCAATAAGCAGTATAAATTTATCTGCACCGTACTGGGACCAAGCGGCATACCGAGATATGTCAATCGGAGGAAACATATACATGATGACTGGAGATATAACGCCGACTGGTTTGCTTACATCTGAGTGTTTGCTGTTTAACAAGCATCTGTTTGATGAATCGGGGATTGAATATCCGTATCAAGATGCGCTTGATGGAACATGGACATTTGACAAATTTAAAGAAATAAGCTCCGGTCTTACCCGTGACCTAAATGGCGATGGAGAAATAAATGTTAATGACGATATGTATTCGCTGACATGTTGGAGCGATTATGCGTACGCGCTTTATTCTGGAGCAGGTGGACGTATGGTATCGAAAGATGAAAACGATATACCATATCTTGATTGGAATCTTGAAAAACAGGCGAACATTTATCAGAAAATTTATGATGTTGTAATTGGAAATAATGCGCATTACTCAACAGTGGACCACGAGCTTTCCTTCTCAGTATTTAATGATGGACGCGCATATTTTTGCGGAATAACATTCCAGAAAATTGAGATGTTTTTGCGCGATATGGAGGATGATTTCGGAGTATTGCCGCTGCCAAAATATGATGAATCTCAGGAAACATACGTTACTGATGTGAGCGGAGCCGGTTCAATGGTGGTACTGCCAGTAACCACAAAAGATATTGATATGACAGGAAATATAGTAGATGCGCTCGCGGCAGCGTCATATGATATGATAACCCCCGACCTTATAAATGTAATCGCATCTACAAAAAATGTGCGTGATGCAGAATCGAGCGAGATAACAAAAATGATTATAAGAAATCGTATGTTTGATATCAGCCATATGTATTATCTGCCCGGTGATGGATTTGTAGAAGCGCTTTTAAAAGAGGATAGCACTGATGTGGCTTCGTATATGGAAAAAAATCGCAAATTGGCAACAAAGACTCTTGAATCTTTGGTAGAAAAATTTATTGAAAACAATCAATAATTATTAATAGTAATTATTAAATAAGTACAAAAAAGTAAAACAGCATATCAAAAGGAAATTATGAACAGAATTTTGATATAGTTTCCTTAAATTGATATGCTTTTTTGTTTTCTAAATATATATTTAAATATATTTAATATTAAATTTTTAAATAATATTACATAATAATATTGCAAAATGTATTTATAAATATTATAATAATATGGTTTAATTAATATTTAATATATAAACATGGAGGGTAAAAATAATATTTATTATGAAAAACAAACTACTTAAATCAATTTGTCTTGCGCTTGTTATATTAACTATGACATCATCTCAGATGATTTCTTGTTCAGACAATTCAGACTCTGATTCAGGCACTGATACCTCGTCATCTTCCGTAACTTCTGAACAGACAACAGGGTCAGAATCGTTAGAAAGCGACGAATCGGCCGAAACATCTGCCTTGTCAAAAGTTCCGGTAAATGATTACGGCGGATATGAGTTTAAAATAATTTCAACAAATCAAAATGACCGTCAAGTTGATTTTATTGCTGAGGAACTCAACGGTCAGACACTTAATGACCTCGTATATGAACGTAATATGGCAATTGAAGAGATGTACAACATCAAAATTACCGCGGTTGGGGAAGATTTTGGAGTAATAAACAATATGATTACTCAAAATGTAGCCGCAGGCGACAGCCCATATGATTTGTATATGTCAAATGCGACTGCATATTCAAATGCAAGTGCCGGTCATCTGCTCCCTTTGAATACCGTAAGCAGTATGGATTTGTCCGCCCCTTACTGGGATCAGGCGGCATACCGTGATATGTCAATCGGCGGTAATATATATATGATGACCGGTGATATATCTCCTCAGGGTTTGCTTACTTCCGAATGTCTGCTGTTTAACAAACGCTTGTTTGATGACTCTGGAATAGAATACCCGTATCAGGACGCGCTTGACGGAACATGGACGCTTGACAAATTAAAGGAAATAAGCTCGGGGCTTACACGTGATTTGAACGGAGACGGTGAAATAAAAGTTGCTGATGACCTTTATTCGTTGACTTGCTGGTTTGACTATTCACACGCACTCTATTACGGTGCAGGCGGTCATATGATATCAAAAGATGAGAATGATATCCCATATCTTGACTGGGATCTCGAAAAGCAGACAAATATATATCAAAAAATATATGATGTAGTAATAGGAAATAACGCGCACTTCTCAACAGTTGACCATGAGCTCTCGTTTGAAGTATTCAATGAGGGACGCGCGTATTTCTGCGGCATAATATTCCAAAAAATTGAAACTTTCCTGCGCGATATGGAGGACGATTTCGGAGTACTGCCACTGCCTAAGTACGATGAATCACAGGAAAATTATGTTACAGACGTAAGCGGTGCTGTATCAATGGTGGTACTTCCGGTAACTACAAAGGATATAGACAGAACAGGAAATATAATCGACGCACTTGCGGCAGCGTCATATGACATGATAACGCCGGACCTTATAAATGTAATTGCGTCTACTAAAAATGTGCGTGATAAAGAATCGAGCGAAATTACTAAAATGATTATACGTAATCGTACATTTGATATGGGACATATGTATTACATAAAAGGAGATGATTTTGTGCTTGACTTGCTTAAGCAGGAAAGCACTGATGTGGCTTCGTATATGGAAAAAAATCGCAAATTGGCAACAAAGACTCTTGAATCTTTGGTTGAAGATTTTATTGCTAATAATAAGTAAAAAAATATAAGTATATTTGTTTATATTTCGTCAATATTGATTTTATGATAAATATATGATATAATAATTACTCGTTAATATATTGTTTTTATATTAGCGAGTAATTTTATTTTTAGACAAAAATAATTAATGAAAAAGGAAGAAAATTATGAAAAGAAACAAAATAACAAGAGTATGCTCGCTGGCGATGGTAATTTTAATGCTGGCGCTGACTGCGTGTTCAGAAAATTCATCACAGACAAATAATGAAACAACCGCATCTGAAACAACGTCATCTGTACAGTCGGACGTTCAGTCAGGAGAGGAAACAGAAATAACACGCGCAAATTATCCGGACTCACTTCCGTCTGGGCTTGATTTTGGAGGTGCGGATTATCGTATATTAACTCAGCAGGTTACAGAAATAAAGACCATTTCACAGGCAAATGAAATGTATGTGGAAGAACTCAATGGCGAGGTTATAAATGACGCGGTGTATAACCGTGCGGCAAAAGTAATGGACAGACTGAATGTAAATATCAGTGCGAATTTGGTAGATGATGTGGTAGGAACGCTACGTTCAAGCATTGCCGCAGGAGATGATATATGCGATGTAGCGGCGGCATATGCGTATTATGTAACACCGCTTGCGCTGGAGGGTTCGTTTATAAACTGGCTTGACATTCCTCATATTGATTTGGAAAAGCCGTGGTGGCCGAGCAGTCTTTCGGAAGATTTGATTATAAATAATAGACTTTATTTCATCAGCGGAGATATTTCACTGAAACTTCTTCAATATACATATTGTATATTTTTCAATAAAGATATCGCAAATGATTGGAATGTTCCTGATTTGTATTCACTGGTGCTTGACGGAAAATGGACACTTGATAAATATTTAGAGATTGCGTCCTCAGTATCATCAGATTTGAACGGCGATGGAGAACTTGATGAAAACGATTTGTTCGGAACGCTCAACAGTGCTTATACGGATACTCGTTTTGCCGCATATGATATGCCCATTTCAAAGAAAAATACAGACGGCTCACTTGAGCTTTGTGTTATGAACGAAAAATTTGTAGATGTATATACAAAGCTGTATGAATTTTACAATAATTCAGAGAGCGTAATTCGTCATAAAGATAACCTTACGTCTATTAAGTGGTTTGAGGAAAATCATATGCTGTTCTTCCCTCATCTTATAGTAGGAAGTGAAGATTTGCGAGATATGCAAAGTGATTATGGTATAGTGCCTTACCCGAAATATGACGAGAATCAGGAATCATACGCAACAATTGCACATGACAACTATTCGCTTATGTGCGTGCCGGCATATATTGATGAGTCAAGATTTGAGATGATAGGAGCGGTAACGGAAGCGATGGCGGCGGAAAGCTACCGTACAGTAACACCGGCGTATTTGGAAGTAGCATTGAAGGATAAATTCCTGCGTGACGAACATTCAGCGGCAATGCTTGACATAATAATGTCGGGAATGAAATTTGACCCGGCAGGGGTATATTCAAATTCACTCGGCGACGTACTTCATATAATCAGAGGAATATATGACAAGCAGGAAAATATTGTATCTTTTTATGAAAAACGTGAAAAAGTATATACTAAGGCATTTGAAAAGTTCAACGAAAAGTATCTTGCTCTCGAATAATTTTATATAGTTTCAAAAATCACCATACAATAACTTCTGACAGTCTTTTCCCTTTATTTTTCGGATAAAGGGAAAATCTTTTTGAATAAGGTAGATTTTCTTTTTTGAATGTGATATCATTTATTATAATAAATCTGAAAATAAAGTCTGCCGGCTTTGAGTTCAGATTAAAAACGGTATAATTTTTAATAATGATTTTAAAAGAAAGGAGACTTTCATAAAAACGAAAGTTATATTAATATTATGGTAGAAATGAAAATCATATCATCTCTTGAAAAATGTTTCTGGGATGAGAAAATCGAAAGTAAAAAAATCCTTTCCCGCGCGACACTTTTAAAAAATGAGCGGTTCTCTTTTGAGGCGGCATATGCTGAAACGTCCGATGCGCTGTACGCAAAACAAGTGGTGTTCGTAAAAATTGATTCCCCTATTGCGGATTTTATCTCGGTGAGCCGGATTGATGATGTGCCGCTGAGAATGCCGGCATATAAGGATTATAAAGATGAAAATTACCTGCGTACAGAACCAGGACTTTATCCTGACCTCATGATTCCCGTAACCGAAAAAACTCAGCTTTATGTAGTTCCGCGTGAACTGAAATCGCTGTGGTTTGACGTTTATTCCGAAAATGGCATTAACGCGGGAATTTATCCGGTGAAAATCTCACTTGAAAACGGAGCCGGAGAAGAAATCGCCTGCGCGTCAATCGAGCTTGAAGTAATTGACGCTATGCTTCCAGAACAGGATATAGCGGTTACTCAGTGGTTTCATTCCGACTGTCTCTCGGTTTATTATCAAGCGCCCGTTTTCAGCGATGAATACTGGAGAATTGTTGAAAATTTCATAAAAACCGCAGTTAAAAACGGTATAAACACTATACTTACACCGGTTTTCACACCTCCGCTTGATACCGCAGTCGGAGGAGAACGCCCTACCGTTCAGCTTGTGAGCGTTAAAAAGTCATCTGACGGCTCATATTCGTTCGGATATGATAATTTCGACAAATGGGTGAGCATATGTGAAAAATGCGGCGTGAAGCATTATGAAATATCACATCTGTTTACACAGTGGGGAGCGGCTCACGCACCGAAAATAATGGCTTGCGTTGACGGTAAATCAGAGCCGGAAAGAATATTCGGATGGGAAACCGACGCGCACAGTGAAGAATACCGAATTTTTTTAAGAGCGTTTGTTTCGGATTTGCTGTGCCATATTGAAAAAATCGGATTAAAAGGTCGCTGTTTCTGGCATATTTCAGACGAACCGGGAGGAGAACAGCTCCAAAGCTATCTCAAATCAAAAGAAGCAATCGCCGATCTGTTAAAAGGCGAAATCATAATGGACGCGCTCTCCAATTATGAATTTTACGAATCGGGTGCGGTTGAAAATCCGATACCGGCGAACAATCACATTGAACCATTTATCGAACATAATGTACCGAATCTCTGGACATATTACTGCTGCGGTCAGGCGGTTGACGTATCAAACAGATTTGTGGCAATGCCGGGCGCGAGAAACCGTATAATCGGTACACAGTTCTACAAATTCAACATTGTGGGATTTTTTTTGTGTGGATATAACTTCTATTTCAGCCAGTATTCAGTCTCGCCTATAAATCCGTATACCTGTACCGATGGTGAATATTTTGTTCCGGCAGGTGACGCATTCTCTGTATACCCTGCCCCCGATGGTACTGCTTATGAAACAATGCACCTTGTACATTTCACTCAGGCGCTGACAGATTTGCGCGCGCTCAAGTTAGCGCAGTCACTGTGCGGCCGTGACGCGGTAATGGCGGCAATTGAAAACGGAATTGACCCCATTACATTCAAATCATATCCGCATGATTCCGATTATCTCATAAATATGCGTGAAACCATAAACGGAATGATTAAACAAAAACTGAATAAATAATTTTAGGGGAAGACATATTTAAAAGTGTCTTCCCCATTTTTTATTTTAAATATTCAGTTAGAAAAAGAAGAGATAAAATCAATATCATCGGCATTCGTGATAGAGCAGTATTTTTCCAAAGCCGATTTAATGCCGTTTGCTTTTGCGTATGCGGCAACTTCTGCGGATTCTTTATCTCCCTCGGGAGCAAATTTGAATGCGGCTGCGATTGCACGTGCGATAGGTTCGGATTTAATACCATGTTTTTCTGCGAGTTTATACGCTCCTGTAAGACGGTCATTTTCCGAAAGCTTTCGTATTGTATCTTTTCCGACTCGTGCGACTGTATCGCCAAGTAATTTGTTTCCGAAACGGTTTATCAAATCGTCCGAGAATTCCTCGAAGATTTTTGCGTCAACGCCGTATTCCGCGGCAAGAGCGGACGCGCTGTCACTTAATGCGGCTCTGGCGGCTGATTTTATTTCGCTGTCAGCAATCGCTTCCCAAATATATGTATATCCTTTAAGGTATCCGAGATATGCGGTAACAGCATGGGACATATTGTGCATGAAAAGTTTGCGGCGTATATACATCTCAAATGGTTCGCAAGGAATCATATTGTCAATTGCGGGAATTTCGCCGACAAACGCAAGTCTGTCAACGGGAAGTTCGCAGTACGGCTCAACGCATACGGAGAGCGGATTTTTTTCCGTTATATATTTCGGAGCGGCGGGAACCATGCGTCCGATTGACGCTTCTACAAGTCCGATTGATTTATTAAAGTAATCAAGTACCGTACTGTCAGATATTTTCTCGGAAATTATCTGTCTTAAATACTTGTCACATTCGATTTTGTTTTCGCAGATAATTATATTGAGCGGAGCCGCGCCGGACTCAAATCTTTTTACAATTCCGGCGGCAATTGGAGCGGCGATATACGGCAGTACGTTTACTCCAACAGCAGTCGCCATAATATCCGCAGACGCTATTTCAGCGGCAACATTCTCGATAACTTTACCGTTTACCGCACGTACATTTTCCACATATGTTTCATTATAATTATCACCGTTTGTGATGTAGAGCGGGTATTTTTTATCATTGTTCAATTTATCAACAACGGTTTCGTTAATATCAATAAACACAGTTTCATAACCGGATTTGAAAAAACGCTCTCCTATAAAGCCGCGTCCGATATTTCCGGCACCGTACATAACAGCCTTTTTCATGAGTTTAATTCCTTTTCATTTATAAATCATATTTTTGAGATTTTTAATGCTCAATCTTATTATATTTTATCTCAAAAAAACGGTTTTGTAAATGCCTTTTAATTAATTTAATTAAGTGCCAGTATTTATTTTGAGCAATTTCAATATATAATTTAAGCAATTTTCATACTTGAAAATATTTATATGTCATATTATAATTAAAATATTAAAATGGGATTTGCATACAGTTTAATTTATTATAAAGCCATAATTAATTTTATCTGAGAGGATTTAAAATGGATTATTTAGAAAAGCTGAGCGCTATGGCGCCTGAATATTTTGAATATCTGCACGGTCATGAGGTACTCAACTCATATTGGGAAAAGCTTGCCGTTGTTTTAAAAGGAAGTACGGCAAGGGGATATTCTGACAAATATTCCGATTTGGACTTTGTTATATTTACCGACAAAGCTTCCTTTGATTCAATTGTAGCCGATTATGTAAGCCGTGGACTTTCAGTAAGAACTGATGGCGTTTTTCTGCCGCTTTTTGAATGGAACGGACATTATAATCTTGATACATTTGAACGCTTGCAGTACTGCTTTGACAATGACGATATAATTAATATATGGGAATATACTAATGTAAAAATTATGCATGACCCGTCTGGCATTTACCAAAAAATTATTGAAAACGGTCAAAAATTATTTAAATCACATATGGACGGCTTGATACGTATGCAGTATCTTAATATTCAGCTTCAGTTAGACTGGATGCGCCAGCCGCTCAGACGTGCGGACTACGGTGCCGCGGTACTGTATGGTGCGGCGGTTTGGCAGGCGTGCGCCCGTCTGTTATATTTGCTTGACGGCAAGGCATACCCATGCGATAAATGGCTGTTTTTCTACTTGGACAAGCTTCTGGTACCTGATAAAATTACAGAAATGATAAAAAATTATGGAAATTATTTTGAAAAATCGCTGAATTTCTACCCGGACAGAGAGCTTATTGATTATCCAATGTATAATCAGGCATGTGAAATTGTCACTTTGCTTATTGATTTGCTTAAAGAAAAATACGGAGATGCACAGTGGATAGATAAATGGTATCTGTATGCTTAGTCGCAGCCGTAGTCTAACTGTTCTTGAATAAGCATCTCTTAAAAATAAAATGAAAAGGAAATTTGAAAAATGATGACGGTAAGAGAAAGATTTAAGAAAATACTCAACTTTGAAAAGCCGGATATGCTGCCCCGTATAGAATGGGCGGCTTGGTGGTGGGATACCGTAAGCAGATGGCAGAAAGAAGGCCTTGACCCCTCTCTCAATACAGAACAAATTTTATCATATTTTGATATGGACAATCTTGTTTGTTTAGGAGTATCTCCTTCACGTCCGTCGAGCAAGGTTCACGGAGGACCGGTTATAGAATGTGAGGCGGATTACAAAAAGATAAAGGAAACTGCTTATTCAGATGAAATAATCGAGAATTTCATAAAAGCGGTAAAAAGCATTCTCCCGCAATATGAAAACGGTGATTTTGCACTTCGTATTTGGCTTGACGGCTGTTTCTGGTATCCGCGCACCCTTTTCGGAATCGAGCCGCATATGTATGCGTTCTACGATTACCCCGACCTTATGCACGAAATGAATGAGGACTTAACCGAATTCAACATACGCGCGGTAAACGCACTCTATGAGGTAACAACTCCCGAGATAATCGGTATTGCGGAAGATATGTCATATAATCACGGTCCGATGCTCTCTCATGAATTATTTTCCGAGTTTATAACACCGTATTATCTGCGTTTGAGAGAGGCGGTAAAGAAAAAGGACACCAAAATAATGATAGACTCCGACGGAGATATTACAACAATGATTCCGTGGATGAAAGAAGCGGGAATTGAGGGTGTATATCCGCTTGAGCGTCAGGCAGGCGTTGATATCGTAAAAATCCGCGAGATGTACCCTGATTTTCTGATGATGGGCGGTTATGACAAAATGGTTATGCCGCTTGGCGAGGAAGCTATGCGCGCGGAATTTGAGCGTATCATGCCGGTTGTCAGAAGCGGCGGCTATATTATGTCGGTAGACCACCAGACACCGCCCGGCGTATCGCTTGAAAATTACCGCATATACGCGCGTCTTTATAATGAATATGCAAGAGATATTTAATTAAATAATTTTTGCGGAGGAAACTGAAAAAGCTTTCCTCCGCGCTTTTTTTGAAAAAAATCAGTAAAAAGTTTTTGGGCATAGGGGTTTGGGGGAAGGTAACTTTTTTAGATTTTGACTATCAAAATCCAAGTACCTTCCCACAAGAACATTTTAATATAATTTATCACATATATCGCTTATAGATGTAAAATCATCAAATATTCTCTCATTGAATAAAGGAGTTAATGAGGTATTGGAAACAGAATTTCGAGACGTTCCTGTACTTAATTCAACACTGCCTTGATGATTTATAATATTTGTTGTCACGTCAGGTGCTTCTGAAATAAATAATAGATATGTGTGTCCAACTTCATACTCGGGAAAGTCATTTTTAAGTTCATATCCATTGTAAACGCCTTTTGATAATAAAACAGTCAGTGAATTATTTTCTATTTCCTTGCTGCTGTATAAAGTATCGTTAATTTCAAGTACAAGTGGGGTGCGGATTGAGCGAATGTAATCATTTATTTCCTCTGTTGTAGAATTTTGATTAATTTCAGGCTTAGGACCTCCGTACTGAAAAGTATCTCCAATTTCAGTAACCGTACATGTTACTATATAATCCGCGTTTTCAATACATTCGTCAATAGATTCGTACATACGAATACTCGGTTGAGAATAAATTACCTTTTTAGGAGCTTCATTCTCCAGTACGGAATTATCAACTTTACCGCACGAAACAGATGATAAAAATGTTAAACATAAAATAATTATTGATATATATTTTTTCATGCACATTCCTCTTTTAAGAAAGGTTTTGGGCATAGGGGTTTGGGGGAAGGTAACTTTTTTTAAAAAGTGCCTTCCCCCAAGAATCAAATAAAAAAGGCGCAGTCACAAAAACTGCACCTTTTATTATAATTATATTATAATGAGCGTTTTTTCATAATAACAGCTATTCCGATACCTGCCGCGATAACCGCCGATACTGCAACAGCCGCACTGGTATCACTTGTCTGAGGAGCTTCCGCTTCAGCCGGAGCCGCAGTTTCGGCTACTGTTTCAGCTGCTTCGGTTACTTCTTCGTTAGCTGCGCTTTCCTGTGCCGCCACAGTCTCCTCAACTGCCGCCGCTTCAGTTTCAGCCGGAGCCGCACTAGCGGGAGAATCAAAGAAAATTCCGCCGATTACTGCATTTGTAACCATATCTGTGGCTATATTGTACATTTCAAATGTAACTTTTCCGGAAAATTCTGCTTTCAAATATGCGCCGCCGAAAAATTCGCTTACTTCAAAAGTTTTGAGTTCATTTCCGCTTTCATCGTACGCGATAAATTCCATTACACGGCCGTTTTCGTCAAAATCAGCCATATAAAGATTTACAATTTTGGGCTCACTTCCTACGTCAATGGAAACCGATAAGCCGGTACCATCATACATACAGCCGCATCTTCTCTCGGTTGTATCGGGACCTTTGAGCAGTGACGCCGCAAGCTGAGATTCGAGTATCAAATCCGGATCATCTTTTTCACTGTCAAACCATGAGTGACCTGTTGCGGGGTCTCCAACAAGATTTGTTACTTCAATAGAAGCGTAATCCGGAAGTGATTCTATGTTTTCACCTTCTGGACCAAACATTATGTAGCCGTCTGCGCCATATACACCTACCCAACTTCCGCCAGTGGTTTTATCAATCTCAGTGTCATATATTGTAACGTCCTGAGCTGATACGGAAACGCATAACGAAACGATTATTAAAAACGCAGAAACTAAAGATAATAATTTTTTCATTGATTTCGCCTCTTTCTCTGTCGTTTGTTATTAAATAATCTCTAAATTATGTACGAACATAATCATGTATTAAAGTATACTACACAAATTATACAAAGTCAATACGATTTTATTGCTCTCTTTTCAAAAATTATTTTGTTTTATTGCAATACTCACAAAAATAAAAACGGAAAGAATAAATATAGCAAAAATATCCCTTGAAAAAACAGAGCGCATATTATATAATATAATCACGGAGAGGGAAAGGCGAACCGGTGCGCAGTTTCTGAACCGTAACTCCCATTGAATGAAAGGAGGAATTTGTTAAAATGAAATATTATGAGGTGACTTCGGCTTAACGGAGGGGAGCATATAAAAATATAATCCCATATCCTTAAAGTCGAGCCAAACAGAATTGGTGATAACAGCCCCCGTGAACACTCAAACCCACTTGAGCTTTTGCGGAGGCTCACCGTATTTTTGCAAAAAATTCATGCAACATATTCTTTTTAAAAAATTAAACGGCAACACACTTTACGGAAAATATCACCTTTAACTTAATTTGGGTGATTTATGGGAGGAACCTTAATTGGCATATAAAAACGCATGTGAAATTCTTCCTCCGTCGCTTGTTAAACAGATTCAGCAGTATATAGACGGAGACATTATATACATACCGGCGCGAGGGGAAAAACGCATAGCATGGGGCTGCCGAAATGGGACAAGAGAAATGTATACTAGACGCAATAATCAGATTGTTCAGCAGTATAAAACAGGAATTCCTGTTTCGGATATAGCGGATATGTTCGGGCTAAGTGAGGACAGTATTCGCAAAATTTTAAAAAAATAAATATATCGAGGTCACGAAATAAAAGTTCTTTTTACCGAGGTTTATTTCGTGATTTTTTATTTTTCGATAGATTAAATATATTTACAAAAATAAAAAACGTGGATATTAAAATCCACGTTATATTTATACCAAAAGTGAACATACAATACCGAGTGCCACAAGAAACGCTACATTGAAAGCGGTAAACATTATCATATAATACTTTACCTTTGTAGGATTGTGCTTTGTGTACTCGCGGAACGTAATCAGACTTGCAAGAGACGCTATAAGAGTTCCGGTTCCGCCGATATTGACTCCCATAAGCAGAGCGGGATAATTTTCAGTAAATTCTGAAAGCAGTATAGCTGAGGGTACATTGCTTATTACCTGACATGAAAGCATACTGAATATCAGAGTGTTTTTTTGGAGCAGATATGAGAAAAGCTGATTTACCGCATCTATTCTCGCCATGTTTCCCGAGAAAATGAAGAATGCCGCAAATGTTAAAAGTAAAGGGTAATCCACTTTTTTCAGAGCGTCACGGTCTAAAATCATCAAAGCCGGAATAATTACGATAAGCCCAATTGGATAAGGTATCGTGCGGAATACAATTGCTATTGAAAGTGCGAATAAAATCAGATAAATTGCGGTTCTTTTCGGGTTAAGCCTGTTTGAGTCTGCACTTTCTTCATCAGAGAGCTTTAAAGGTTTGTTTTTTACAAAAAGACAGCATATAGTTATCAGCGCGATTGATACCGCAAACGGGATAAACATTATCTGTACAAATTCCGCATTTGGAATATTGAATCTCGTGTATAGATATAAATTCTGAGGATTGCCGAACGGGGTAAGCATACCTCCGAGGTTTGCCGCGATATTCTGCATTATGAATACAAACGCCATTTTATCTTCATTTCCGGTTGACGAAAGAATAAAATATCCAAGCGGCAGAAATGTTAGCAGTGCCATATCATTGGCTATCAGCATTGAGCCGATAAACGTTATATATATCAACGCAATTACTGCGGTGCGGAGCGTGCCGGTACACTTTACTATCT
>CALWTV010000251.1 GCA_944384555.1 uncultured Clostridia bacterium
CTCGTAATTTCCACTATGGCAGTTTCAATTTCTGCCGCTGATGTTGCTCCTGCCGCTGAACAGACAGAAGAAGCCGCTCCCGCTGCTGAACAGGGAATGTCAGTCGGTTCAGGTCTTGGCTTGCTCGGCGCAGCTCTCGTTACCGGTTTATCATGCGTAGGCGCAGGTATTGCCGTTTCCTCCAGCGCGTCTGCCGCTATCGGCGCTATCAGCGAAAATCCTGCTACTTTCGGTAAAGCGCTTATCTTCGTTGCGCTTGCGGAAGGTGTTGCGCTCTATGGTCTGCTTATCTCCATTCAGATTCTCGGTAAATTTTAATCGTACTTGAAGGAACATTTATTATGAAAATGTTTTTGCTCAGCGATAACAACGATACTTTCACCGGTATGAGATTAGTCGGAATTGACGGCGTTGTGGTTCATGAGCGCGAGGAATTATTAAAAGAACTGGACCGTGTTGTAAACAGCGGCGAATATGGTATCGTTTTGATTACCGAAAAACTGCGCGGTATCGGCGGCGACGTTATCTCAGAAAAGATGAACACTCTGCGCCGCCCCCTTTTCCTCGAAATTCCGGACCGCCACGGTTTCGGACGTTCTTCCACCTCAATGACCGATTTTATCAAAACCTCTATCGGTCTTGACATTTAATTTTCCCCTCTAAAAAGGTTCTATTGAAAGTTTAACGGTAAACGTACACGGATTTATTTTTAAGAGAGAATCTTTTTAAAGGGTGCTTTATCTTTAATAAAGGTAACGGAGTAAAAAATTATGCCACTTACAGATAATGAAAAGCTTATGCGTTTTTCCGATGAGGTCATGTCCGAGGCGGACGCTGAGGCGGCTGAAATTCTCGCCCGTGTGCGTTCGAAATACGAATCCTCAATGGAACAGGGCAAGCTTAAAATTGACAGCGAAGTTGCGGTGTTTCTCGATAACGAGATGAAAAAAGTGCGCCGTGCCTCCGCTCAGCAAATCACAATAGCGAATACAAAAGCAAGAGGCGAAATTTTGCGCTTTCAGGAAAAACTGCTCTCGGATATTTCCGCTGAAGTAAAAAATCGTCTTGACGCATTCGCTCACAGCGATGAATATAAGGATTATCTTATAAATTTATGCCGTGATGTTTTAGCGGAACAGACTGTGTCATTTGCAATTCATCTTTCCGAAAATGACGCAAACAAATATAAATATGATATTCTGCGTACCCTCGATGACTATCAGGCGGCTCATGCCAGCTTTACGGAATATTCGGCTCCCGTATACAGCGTTATCCCCGATAAAACAATCAAAATCGGCGGCGCGAAATTTATCTCGGTCGAGGGCGGAATTTTCATTGACGAAACACTTGATGAAAATCTAAACCGTCAGCATGAGCGTTTTGCCGAACTTGTAGTTCCCGCTATGCGTGAGATTATGCAGTCGGATAAGCATTGATTTTATTTTTCAAAAAATACTAGCTTGATTTATAAAAAATTAAAAGAGTAGATTAAAAAAGGACTTTTATATATGGATAAGGAGAACAAGTTAAAAGTCACCGGTGTAAACGGTCCTGTCGTTACGGTAGAGGGCAAAACCTCACTGTCAATGCAGGAAATGGTATATGTCGGCAATGGCAGGCTTATCGGCGAAGTAATTTCTGTAAACGATAAGTACGCGACTATTCAGGTATACGAAAGTACCACTGGTCTTAAGCCGAATGAACCGATAACCCCTACCGGCGCCCCTATCGAAGTCACACTCGGTCCCGGTCTGCTGTCGGGAATTTACGACGGTATCGCGCGACCGCTTGATAAAATAGAAAAAATGTCAGGCGTGTTTATTGCACCCGGTGCGAATGTAGATACGCTTGACAGTGAAAAGCTTTGGGACGTTTCAATAAACATAAAGGCTGGAGATACTGTTCATGCCGGACAGATTATCGCTTCATGCCCCGAAACTTCCTCAATTGTACACAAAATAATGATTCCCCCGAATGTTGCGGTAAATGGCGGCAAAATCAAATCTGCCGTAAAAAACGGTAAGTATCATGTCAATGATACAATAGCGGTAATAGAGGGAACAGACGGAATGCCGGATGTAAATATAACCCTTTCCCAAAAGTGGGCGATAAGAACACCACGTCCGATTATGCGCCGTCTGCCGACTGATATTCCGCTTATCACTGGTCAGCGTATTATTGACACGCTCTTTCCGATAGCGAAAGGCGGTGCAGCGGCAATTCCGGGCGGTTTCGGTACAGGAAAAACCATGATGCAGCATCAGCTTGCAAAATGGAGCGACTGCGATATTATCGTATACGTTGGATGCGGCGAACGCGGAAACGAAATGACGCAGGTACTTTCTGAATTCTCGGAACTTATTGACCCTCGTACCGGAAAATCCATGCTTGACCGTACGCTGCTTATCGCAAATACATCAAATATGCCGGTTGCCGCGCGTGAAGCCTCGATTTATACAGGTGTTACAATTGCCGAATATTACCGTGATATGGGGTATAATGTTGCGATGATGGCGGATTCCACGTCAAGATGGGCGGAAGCTCTGCGTGAGATTTCCGGACGTCTTGAGGAAATGCCCGCGGAAGAAGGATTTCCGGCTTATCTGCCGTCAAGACTGAGCGCGTTTTATGAACGTGCCGGCTATGTTGACGCTTTATCGGGAGAGAGCGGTTCTGTATCGCTTATCGGAGCGGTATCACCTCAGGGAAGCGATTTCTCCGAGCCGGTAACGCAGAACACCAAACGCTTTACAAGATGTTTCTGGGCGCTTGACAAATCGCTTGCATATGCCCGCCATTATCCGGCGGTTAACTGGAATATGTCGTACAGTGAATACGGCGATGAGCTTGAACACTGGTATGAACTCAATGTTGCACCTGATTTCACTCAATTAAGAGGAGAAATTGCACGTATTCTCGGTGAAGAAAACTCACTCATGGAAATAGTTAAGCTTATCGGTGCGGAACTGCTTGCCGATGACCAGAAGCTCACGCTTGAAATTGCGAGAATCATAAGAGTCGGATTTTTGCAGCAGAACGCAATGCACGAAAATGACAGCTCTGTTCCGATAATGAAACAGTATCTTATGATGAAATATATCCTCAAATTAAGCGAACGCGCTAAATCGGTTATAGCAAAACATATTCCGGTGCGTGAGCTTAAAGAAGCCGGAGTATTTGAGAGATTGATTAAGGCAAAATATGAAATCCCCAATGATAAACTTGAAATGTTCGAGAGCGTTTATGAGGATATAGAAACGGCAATCGAAAAAGTAGAACAAAAATATAAAATATAAGATTATCCTAATTTTTATAACGCATAAAGAAAGGGCGGGGACGCTGATAAAGACAGTTTCCTTCCCCGTATCAGATTTTACATGAATATAGAATATCTCGGATTAAAAGAAATAAACGGTCCGCTTATCGTGCTTGACGGTGTAAAAAATGCCTGCTATGAAGAGCTTGTCAAAATCACTGTCGGCGATAATGACCACCGAACCGGCCGAATTATTTCACTCTCCGGCGAGCGCGCAGTAGTTCAGGTGTTTGAAGGCACTGTCGGCATTTCACTTGACAATACACGCACCCGCCTTACCGGAAAGCCTATGGAACTTGAAGTTTCAAGGGATATGCTCGGGCGTGTATTCGACGGTGCGGGCAGAGTCGCTGACGGACTGGGCGATATTTACGCCGAGGCAAGACTTGATATAAACGGAATGTCAATAAACCCCGTCAGCCGTGAGTACCCCCGCGACTATATCGCAACCGGAATTTCCGCAATCGACGGCTGTGCTACCCTTATCCGCGGTCAAAAACTGCCTATCTTCTCGGGCTCCGGTATGAGCCATAACCAGCTTGCCGTTCAGATAGCGCGTCAAGCAAACGTTGCAGGCGGAAACTACGGAATTATTTTCGCGGCAATGGGCGTTAAAAATGACGTTGCGGATTATTTCCGCCGTTCATTTGAGGAATCGGGCGCGATTGAACACGTTGCGATGTTCTTAAATCTCGCATCAGACCCGATTATTGAAAGAATTATTACCCCTCGCTGTGCACTTACCGCCGCTGAATATCTCGCGTTTGAGTGCGGCATGGATATCCTCGTTATAATGACAGATATGACTTCATATGCCGAAGCTCTGCGTGAGGTTTCCTCTTCAAAGGGCGAAATTCCCGGTCGAAAGGGATATCCCGGATATATGTCCTCCGACCTCGCATCGCTTTACGAGAGAGCCGGACGTATAAAGGGCAGAGCCGGTTCAGTAACTCAGCTCCCTATACTTACAATGCCTAATGACGATATAACGCACCCTATCCCTGACCTTACCGGATACATTACGGAAGGGCAGATAGTACTTGACCGCGCGCTTGAGCAAAAAGGAGTTTACCCACCTATCTCAATTTTGATGTCGCTTTCACGTTTGATGAAAGACGGAATCGGTGCGGAATATACAAGAGATGACCATTCCGCCGTATCAAACCAGCTATACGCTTCTTACGCAAAGGTTCAAGATGCGCGCGCACTTGCCGGAGTTATCGGTGAGAGCGACCTTTCCGAAACCGACAAAATGTATATGAAATTCGGTGCTGAATTTGAAAAGCACTTCATTGGTCAGTCAAAGAATGATAACCGTACAATCGAGGAAACACTTGATTTAGGCTGGCGTCTGCTGTCGCTTCTGCCGCGTGAGGAACTCGACCGTCTTGACCCGAAATTGATTGAGGAAAAACTTGGCAAACAATCAGAATCGGTTTCAAATGAGCCGTAACAGAATTAAGGCGGTGAAGTAAAATGGCTAACATATCGCCAACAAAATCAAACCTTATGCAGTGCCGCAAATCGCTTTCTCTTGCGAATCTCGGATATGAATTGCTTGACCGCAAACGTAATATCATGATGCGTGAGATGATGCAGTTAATTGATAAGGTAAGCGAAATTCAGGGGCGCATTGATAAGACTTTTGCGGAGGCTTATGACGCTCTGATGCACGCTAATATGACTATCGGTGCGAATTCGGTAAGCCAAATTGCGGGAGGAGCGGAAATTACTGATGATGTAACAGTGCTGTACCGTTCCGTAATGGGAATAGAATTGCCCACAGTAACGCTTGATATGCCTAAAAATTCGCTGATTTCCTATGGTTTGCATAATACCAATATGCTGATGGACGAAACATATATCAAGTTTATGCAGGTAAAACAGCTTGTAGCTGAGGCGGCGGAAATCGAGAACAGCGTTTATCGGCTTGCGTATGCGATTAAGCAGGCGAAAAAGCGTGCGAATGCGCTTTCCAATATTATAATTCCGCGTCTTGAAAACGATATCCGTTATATTACCGGTTATCTTGAGGAAAAAGAGCGCGAGGAATTCACATCTCAAAAGGTAATCAAAAATATGAATTCCAAAAAAGAAAATTAAGCTGATTTTAATTTGGCGGCAAAATAAAAGGGAGAAAACATGTAAAATTGTTTTCTCCTAAATATTTTTATGGGTAAATTAGAGTTTTTCAATCCAAATATTGCGGAAAGAAACTGGATTGCCATGATCCTGTAAAAGAAGGGGACCTTCAGCAAGCTGTTTGTCAGTTACACCGCCGGGAGTTGTTCTGTAAAGCTCAATATTGTTTTGGATACAGATATCATTTTGGAATATTGTCGCACGCGCGGCTTCCTTTACGCTGCCATCATCATTAAAACGAGGAGCGCGGAAGTAAATATCATATGTCTGCCATGTAAGTGCGGGGCGGCACGCATTTACTCGCGGGGAATACATGGAATAAATTGCACCGCAGTCGCCTTGGTCGGGAGTTTCTCTGCCATATGAATCAAGTACCTGTAATTCATAGCAGCCGTGAATATATACACCGCTGTTTCCCTTGCCCTGACCTTGTTCGTTGGGCATATCAGGTTCGCGCCATTCTACATGAATATGTGCGTCGCCGTATGTTGCGGTTGAAATAATATCGCCGTGGCATACGGTTAAATTTTCGCCTTCAAGAATCCAGTCAATTGGAGAACCATCACGGTTTTTCCAGTTATTTAAAGATTGTGCGCTTCCGTCAAAAAGAATTATTTTTTCCATGACTAATTTCCTTTCATGAATCATATTTTGAGGTGGTATCAACATTATATAACTATCTTTTTTAAAAATCAATACGTAACGGAGAATTCATAATGTATAATGCATAATGCATAATGAATTATGAGCTGTGAATTATGAATTATGAATTATGCATTATGCATTACATATAAAGTTTTTGTCTTGAAAAATTAAAGAAATTGCGGTATAATTATATAGAAAAAACTCATACCGAAAGGAATTTTTATAATGATAAATTTAATCAAGGGCGGCGTTTATTTTGCCAAAAATACGCTTATACCCGATGATAACGAGGCAAAAGCTAAGCTTAATTCGCTCGGAATCGAAAGTGCTGAACGTGAAAGCGCAAAAAAAGGCACTATCGCATATTCAATTTTATCAGCGCACAATAAAGGCGATGAATCTAATTATAAGATCAAATTCGACGCAATGGCGTCACATGATATCACATATGTTGGTGTAATTCAAACCGCTCGCGCTTCCGGTCTGCGTGAATTTCCGATACCGTATGTACTTACTAACTGCCATAACAGCCTTTGTGCTGTAGGCGGCACAATCAACGAAGATGACCATGTATTCGGTTTATCCGCTGCGAAAAAATACGGCGGTATATTTGTTCCGGCTCATCAGGCGGTAATACATTCATATATGCGTGAGATGATGAGCGGCTGCGGCAAGATGATTTTAGGCTCCGACAGCCACACCCGTTACGGCGCACTCGGTACAATGGCGGTAGGTGAAGGCGGTCCTGAGCTTGTAAAGCAATTGCTCGGCAGAACTTATGATATCGCCGCTCCCGAAGTTATTGCGGTACGTCTGACCGGAAAGCCTAAAGCTGGCGTTGGTCCTCAGGACGTAGCTATCGCAATTATCGGCGCAGTATTTAAAAATGGTTTCGTTAAAAATAAGGTGCTTGAGTTTGTAGGCGATGGAATCGCAAATCTCCCGATTGAATTCCGTAATGGTATTGACGTTATGACAACTGAAACCACGTGCCTTTCTTCAATCTGGGTAACTGATTCCGCAGTAAAAGCGTATTATGAAAATCACGGCAGACCCGATGAATTTAAACCACTCGCTCCCGCAGATGTAGCATATTATGACGGCGCAGTTGATGTGGATTTATCCTTAGTTGAACCTATGATTGCGCTTCCGTTCCACCCGTCTAATGCATTTACAATTCGCGAATTCAAGGCGAATGCGGCTGATATGCTCCGTACAGTAGAAGCTGACGCAGTAGCTCAGCTCGGCATTAAAGAAGGTAAATTCACACTTACCGATAAAATCGATGAAAACGGCAACGTCAGAATCGGTCAGGGAGTTATTGCGGGCTGTGCAGGCGGTACTTATGACAACCTCGCGGCAGCGGCTGACATTCTTTCCGGTGCGGATATCGGTTCAGGCGCATTTGCTCTGTCGGTATATCCCGGTTCACAGCCGATATTTATGGCTTTAATCAACAGCGGTGCAGCAGCGTCACTCATGAGCGCAGGTGCGGTAATCAGAAGTGCATTCTGCGGTCCGTGTTTCGGTGCGGGCGACGTTCCGGCAAACAATACACTTTCAATCCGCCATTCCACAAGAAACTTCCCAAACCGTGAAGGTTCAAAACCGTCAGATGGACAGATTGCGGCAGTCGCTCTGATGGACGCGCGTTCAATTGCGGCAACCGCTTTAAACGGCGGCAAGCTCACCGGCGCTGATGAAATCGAAATCAAAACATCAAAATATTCCGATACCCCGTATTTATTTGACGGCAGTGCATACAAGAGCCGTGTATATCAGGGATTCGGTCACGCAAATCAAGATGAAGCACTCGTATTCGGTCCCGGTATCGCTGACTGGCCCGAAATTAAGCCGCTTTCCGAAAATATTATTCTCCGTGTTGCAAGCGTAATCACTGACCCCGTTACTACAACAGACGAGCTTATTCCCTCAGGTGAAACTTCCTCTTACCGCTCAAATCCCTTTAAGCTGTCCGAATTTGCGCTTTCAAGAAAAGACCCTGCATATGTCGGCAGAGCTAAGGAAACCGCAAAAATCGATGTCGATTCAATTACGGATATAATCGGCATTGAGGGAATATGTTCCGCAAATACCAATATCGGAAGCGTTGTATGTGCAGTAAAACCCGGTGACGGAAGTGCGCGTGAACAGGCAGCGTCATGTCAGAGAGTACTCGGTGGCGCGGCAAATATCGCAAATGAATACGCTACAAAGCGTTATCGTTCAAACCTCATCAACTGGGGTATGCTCCCGTTTATCACCTCCGGCAATATCGGTAATTTTAATACCGGAGATTATATTGTAATCTGTGGAATAAAATCAGCGGTAGCAGACGGAACACCATCAATTCAGGCACATGTAATTTCCGCAGACGGCTCACTCAGACGCGATATTCAGCTCTCTCTCGGTTCACTCACCGATGATGAAAAGAAAATTATCCTTGCCGGCTGTCTAATTAATTTTTATAAAAATAACTGATTAAAATTTGCTTTGATTTAAGTTAATATGTAAATTAAAAAAGTGAGTTTGACAAAAAGCAATGCACAGATTATTTATTCTGTCCGATTGTTCTCGTTAGACTCACTTTTTTATTAAAGAGGAGTGAATTTGTAAAAAAATTACCGGAAGCTGTTGACTTCCGGTTTTTATTTTAATGAATTTATGAATTTTTACTGAGCAGATTATCAAGCTCACTGTCAATAGAGAAGAACCATTCAAAATTTCTGTAACCGTCAAAGCATTTATCGGATAAATCCGATTTCATCTGTCTTACCCACTGCATATTGTCCAATGGCGATGCAGGTATATACCAATTTTCAAGCAATGGCAATTTCAGATTATGCTCCTTTATATCAATTGATTTTTTCACGCATTCAAATGCTCTTGTCAAATGCTTTTTCACTATTTCCTCATCACCGCAAAGCTCAATTTCATGCCTTGCAATCCACTCGTTCATATCATATAGCTTTAATATATCATCAAAGCCCATGTCATCATTTTTATATATTATTTCATATATTCCCACAACGGCCTTAAATACGTCCTGTTTATACTTGAGTCCGCCACTTATGTTATCACTCGCGTCTATTCTGCAAGCCATATAAAACAATTCATTCAACACCCAGTAAGTAAAAAATGCCACCTGATTCAGCAAATCTTCGCCATCAAATATCTGCGCCATTATAACTTCTTGACAATGCATAAGCTGAAAAGATTTCAAAGCCCATTTTTCTGCCATATCCTTATTTCCATTTACTGCATATATTATAGCGGCCTCTTTTATTGCCTGACCTTTATAATAATTTGGCGCATTGCTTGAATAAATTTCGTTACAGAGTGCGATAATTTCATCTTTATATTTTACTTTGTCCATGTCATAGTAAGTGGACATCAGCATTTCTTTAACGTTGACGTTATTTGGCATTTTTCTGTATGCTTCAAGCCATAGTTCTAATATACCATCTTTGCGATTTGAATAAATTTCCCACGCCTTTTTTTCATATTCATCATACAATTTTTTCTCATCGATTATTTCAGCTTGAAGCAATTCGTCAACGGTAATTCCAAAAAATCGGGCGATATCGGGCAAAAGAGAAATATCAGGATACGCAGTTTCAGTTTCCCATTTGCTGACTGCTTGAAATGAAACGTTTAGATACTCAGCAAGCTTTTCTTGAGATATATTTTTTTCTTTTCTCAGATTTTTTAATTTTTCAGCAAGTTGAATTTTCATAAGAACACCCCGTTTAATGTAAGATTTTTGAGTATTTATGATTGTCTTGCAGTACCGGTACAAATAAATTATAATTGACAGTGTCCCAAAATACAATAACTTGATTTTAGAATATATTTAGAGCTGATAAACTGATAGTTGAAGTAATCGAAAATAAAAAAGCCGGAATTTTTTGTTTCCGGCTTTGATTTTAATGAATTTATATATTTAATTTTTACGCCTATTTTATTACAGTTACCACAAATCCGTCAACATTGTTTCCTGAAACGTAGTATGTAGAATCTTTGGGAACCTGAATTTCCGTAGTTGCCGAAATCGAAGCGGGAACATAATAAAGCTCGTAATTGTTGCCGTCATCATCGGTAACTTCCAGATGTTCACTTGTCCATGTGTAATTTTTAAGCATTTCCACGTATTCTTCAAGGCACAAATTCTGCGTTTTCATAATATAAGCATGGGGAAGACCAACATATCTGTAATGCCACGGCTCGTATCCGATTTTAGTGATATCGATTTTATCGTCTGGATATCTTAAAATAAATCCGTATTTGTGCCCATTTTCATTAATCCACATATACGTTGGGTCATCATCAATTGACATTCCCACTCCCTCATCTGTATAAACTGTAAGGTCAATTGCGTATCCTGTGTGATGCTCGCTTGTTCCTGGAAGAGCAACATACATTGCCGCCAGCTCTTCTCCGTCAGACGCAACACGGCTGTCCCATATTTCCTTTTGTTCATCAAAGGTACGGTATCCGCTTACAGCAAGTATATCTTTTTTACCGGTAGCCGCAGCAAAAGCGTCCATAAATATATTGAATTTTTCAAGAATTACCGCATCTAGAGAAACACTTGTGTCACTGATTTTATATGAGCTGGTCTTGTTTCCATATAGAGTTTTGATTTCCTGTGTTCCTTCCTCAGGGAAAACGTACTGGTGTTCGGAATTTATCAGAATAATATTACCTTTATGCATATCCTCTGACGCAACGTATATCGTATCTGAAGGGATTTTCTTCTGCTGAGATTCAGTCGGCATAGGTCCGATAAATTCATTATCTGGCGGTGATACAACCGGTTCCGTTGAAACATTTACGCTGTTAAGCTGATTTAAAGCCGCAGAAGTATCTTTGCTGTCGGATTCATCTGAACTGCGGTTTTGGACAATAACTACTATGCTGACGATAATAATCATACATATAATTGCAGCCGCAAGCACTGCCCCAAGATTTATTCCGCTTTTGTTTTTGCCATTTAAATTATATACAATCCACTTGCGCGCTTCGTAAATCCAGTCTTTTATTGTATCCAGTATAGTTTTTTCTTGATTATATGTATTGCGTGGTGGCAAGCGCCGATTTTGAGGTGCCGTATTATACGGGATTACGCCGTGCTGATTTCGATTATTTTGTATCTGCCGGTTGGGGTTAGGTCGGCTATTGTTAGTCCGCTGAGGCTGTCTTCCGTACTGCTGATTTCGGTTATTCAGCATTGCCTGAGGAAGCTGATTTTGGGAGGTACGATTATTTCCCGCTGGCATATTGCGCGACTGATTATTATTTTGACGAATATTCGGATTTTGATTTTGGTATCTGCCTCCGTTCCGAGGAGGCTGCTGATACTGCTGCTGCGAATGCGGTCTTTGCTGTGGAAACTGCTGTGTTCGTTGATTATTGTCATATTCACTGCGATTTTGACCGCCGCGCCTGTTGGGATTATTATTCATATATGATAAACTCTCCTCTCGGCTGAACTTTTATCCGAAAAAACGGTACTAAAACAAACGCGAGGGAACAAGAGCAGTCTTTTCCCCCGGTTTGAAACAAGTATTACATGAAATGTAATGGACTAGTGCGGAATTTAATTTTTTGAGATTATATATTCCTTAATTTAAAGTCCATATTTATTAAAGCGCGTCTTTGCGGGAGAGATTAATACGGTTTTTCTCATCTGTACCGAGATATTTTACCGTCATTTCATCGCCTACACTGCACACATCTTCGACTTTTTCAACACGCTTTTTATCAAGCTTAGATATGTGAACCATTCCTTCCTTACCAGGAGCAAATTCAACAAATGCGCCTATCGGAAGTATGCGTGTAACCTTTCCGGTGTAAATCGCGCCGATTTCCGGTTCAAAGACAATTCCTTCGATTGTGCGTTTAGCCTCGTCGATGCTGGACTGTTCAACGGCTGAAATATAAACAGTACCGTCATCTTCGATGTCGATTTTAGCGCCGGTATCTGCAACAATTTTCTGAATAACCTTGCCGCCGGTTCCGATAACGTCACGGATTTTTTCGACGTCAATTTTCATAGTAGTCATCTTTGGAGCAAATTCTGAAACGTGGTCGCGCGGCTTGTCTATTGCTTTAAGGATAACCTCATCAATTATATAATCGCGTCCTTTATGTGTAACTTCAAGAGCTTCGCGGATAATTTCGGGTGTAAGACCGTCAATTTTCAAATCCATCTGAATAGATGTGATTCCCTTGTGAGTTCCGGCAACTTTAAAGTCCATATCTCCGTAGAAATCCTCAAGTCCCTGAATGTCAAGCATAGTCATCCAGCGTTCGCCCTCTGTTATAAGACCGCAGGAAATTCCGGCAACAGGAGCTTTAATCGGCACTCCGGCGTCCATCAGCGCGAGAGTTGAACCGCATACAGACGCCTGAGAAGTTGAACCATTTGAGGAAATAACCTCAGAAACAAGACGGATAGCGTAAGGGAATTCCTCAACGTCGGGGAGTACGGGAACGAGTGAGCGTTCAGCCAGTGCACCGTGACCGATTTCGCGGCGTCCGGGGCTTCTTGACGCTTTTGCCTCTCCTGTGCTGTAACCGGGCATGTTGTAGTGGTGCATATATCTTTTTGATTCTTCCTCATCGATACCGTCAAGCATCTGCATATCAGATATCGGACCGAGGGTAGCGATTGTCATAACCTGAGTCTGACCGCGGGTAAACATACCTGAACCGTGAGTGCGCTTGAATAAACCTACTTCAGCGGCAAGCGGACGGATTTGGTCAAGTCTTCTTCCGTCAACGCGCTTTCCGTCGTCAAGAAGCCAGCGGCGAACTACATATTTCTGAACTTTATATAAAATTTCGTCAAGTGCGATATGATTTGCGGGGTCGCCTTCATCAAATTCAGCGTATACGCGGTCATATATCGGCTGCATACGTTCATCGCGTACATTTTTATCGTCGGTATCGAGCGCAACTCTTATATCATCTATGCACATTTCCTTAATTTTTTCATAGAGTTCGGGGTCAACCTCGCATGAGGGGTATTCAAATTTAGGTTTGCCGACTTCGGCAATGATTGTATTTATAAACGCGATAAGTTTTTTGATTTCCTCGTGAGCTAAAAGAATAGCGACATACATATCGTCATCGGAAATTTCCTTTGCTCCGGCTTCAATCATAACGACTTTCTTTTCGGTAGCGGCAACGGTAAGCTCAAGGGTGCTTACTTCACGCTGAGCGGCATTGGGGTTCATTACAAATTTGCCGTCAACCATGCCTACAAAAACGCCGCCAATAGGTCCGTTCCACGGTATATCGGAGATTGCAAGCGCGATAGAAGCGCCTACCATGCCGGCGATTTCAGGTGAGCAGTCATAATCAACTGATAAAACGGTCATTGAGATATTTACGTCATTTCTCAAATCTTTGGGGAAAAGAGGTCTAATCGGGCGGTCGATTACACGAGAAGTAAGGATAGCTTTTTCGCTTGGTCTGCCTTCTCTTTTGAGATATCCGCCGGGGATTCTGCCGACAGAGTAAAGGCGTTCTTCAAAATCAACGGAAAGGGGGAGAAAATCGATACCTTCTCTGGGTTTTGAGGACGCGGTAGCGCAGGCGAGGATAACGGTTTCGCCGTATCTAATCAGTACAGAACCGTTTGCGAGTCCAGCCATTTTTCCGGTTTCTACAACAAGCGGTCTGCCGGCGAACTCATATTTAAAGACTTTGTAATTTTCAAACATTTGATTCCTCCGAATAAATATAAAAATTATTTTTATAAATTATTATACCCCGCCGAAGCGAAATGTTGCAGAGGAATAGCACTTAAATATACATCTAAGCCCGAAATGTTAGGTATATATTTAACTGCTAATCCGATCCACAGCAAAAATATCGTCCGGCGAAAAGGGATACTTTTAATAAATCTGCCGTCTATATCCGGCTCTTTTAACTTTTTTAATAAGACAAGGTAACAGATAATTTTTAAAAATATAAAGCATACGGACTGCATGAGTAAAATATCCCTTGCAGCCCGCAGCGGCAGGACTGATAAAATTCAGCACTCCGATTTTCGGAAGTACCGATATAGTCCGGTAAAAAATTATTTTCTGAGATTGAGTTTATCGATAATAGCGCGGTAGCGTTCGATATCCTTTTTAGCGAGATAGTTTAAGAGATTGCGTCTGTGACCAACCATTTTAAGCAGACCGCGGCGGCTGTGGTGGTCTTTCTGATTAACCTTAAGGTGTTCGGTTAAAGAGTTGATTCTGGAAGTAAGGAGAGCAATCTGAACTTCAGGAGAACCTGTATCGCCCTCATGGATTTTGTACTGAGCAATGATAGCGTCTTTTTCTGATTTTAACATAGCCATTGTGATTTCACCTCATAGAATAAAAATAATATTTACAGTATATACTCGATACAGCTCAGGAAACGGCGGGTGAAAACTGTCTCCTATAAAAGACCGTGATTCCGCAAGCCGAGCCGTCGGTTCAACTGTTTACAGAGATTATTATACCACAATAGGACTTCTTTGTAAATCCCAACTATAAAAATTTACATTTTAATATATCGTTATTTTATAGTAATTTTATTTTAAATCTTCCGCAGTCAAAAAATTTGTATAATTAAAATATCTTAAAGTTTTTTTTTGACGGAGTTTGAATTCAGAAGGAGTACAGCCCATATATTTTTTGAACATGCGGCTAAAGTAACTCGGATGATTAAAACCACATTTTACCAATATATCCATTATAGTTTTATCAGGCGTAGATGTAATCATTTCCGCCGCTTTTTTTACTCTGACCGATGTCAGGTACTCGATAGGTGAACTGCCGGTGGCTGATTTAAAAGATTTGCCGAAATTATCCTCACTCATATATGCCATTGCGGCGAGGTCTTTCAAATATATGTGACTGCCGTAATTTCCGTTTATGTAGATTATTATTTTTTTAATCATCTCATTATTTTTTGAAGAAGAGGTATCGGCGGTGATTTTCTGCTCAGACTTGTTAAGCTGTAATATTACCGATAGAATTGAATAAGCCACCTCATATAAATCTATTCCGCTTAAATGATTTATTGAATAATATTTTGTGTGGATTGTTTCGTGTGTTCTTTCGGTATCGAATTTAGCCTTATTTTTCAGATAAGACATTATTCCGCAGATACGGCTGACGCATACAGAATCCCATTGTCCCATATCATCTTTACACGGGGAAATATGCACGGGATATTCGTATTTATTTTCAAAAAAGGGTTCAATGTAGTCTACGTAAATTTCGCCGGATACGACAGACTCACACAGCGCGGGATTTATCAGCACTGCCGTATACTTAAGAAAATCAATACCCGATATATACCCGTGATGAAGCTCGCCTTTGTTTATTACCGCGCATTCTCCGGCGGATATTTTATAAATCCCATTTTTAGTGTACAGATTAAGAATGCCCTCCTGTACATATATCAATTCAAAATATGGATGCCAGTGAAGAGGAAAAACTGATGTTTGGATTTCATTTACATCTGAGGTGACATAATTGTAATATATTTTTATATCATCAGAGATAAATTTGTTATGTGTTTCTAAATAATAATTATCATTCATAGTACATAATTCCACCTTTTATACGGAAATAGTGCTATATATTTAACGGTATTGTAGCAGAAACCCTATATAAAGTCAAGTAAAATATGTTTAGCTTACAAGCTGTTGATTTACAACGAAAAGGAGATTGTATCATGAAAAAATCACTTGCGTTTATTCTTGTATGTATTTTATGCGTTTCCGCTATGATATCTCAAGTCTTTGCCGCTACAGAGGATGAGCTTATCATAAGTCTTTTTGACGGAACCGCGGACGGTTGGCTTGACAACGCCGAGGGAACACGCCTTACCGTTGAAGAAGTAGACGGCAAAACCGCACTTAAACATGAAATGATGGATTCATCTATTTCATTAAAGCGTAAATTTGAAGTTGACTGGTCAAAATATGAAAGAGACAACATCTACATAATCGCCGAAATTCATGTAGACGAGGCACTGAGTGAAACAGTTGCCGGCACTCTTAAAATTAAAAACGGTGACAGTGTAGATGACACTGGAAATACTGAGGAAAATAACGAACTCAATTTTGCTGTTGCCGACATGAAACTTCAGGCAGGCTGGAATACGCTTGAATTTGCGCTCAAAGACGCTGAACCTAACAAGGGCGATGATTATAAAATCGCTGACTGGTTCTGTATGTGGGTAAATGACAATGAGGTTCCCGTTGAAGTATCAATCGGCAAGCTTGATATCGTAAACAGAGTAACCGTTCCCGATGAAACAGTAACTGAAGCAGTAACGGAAGCGGAATCCGCAGAAACTGCCGCACCCGAAACTGTTGCTGAAACCGTGGCAGAAACAGAAGCTGTCGCAGAATCTGCACCTCAGACTTCAGACATTTCCGTAACAACTTTAGCGATACTCGCAGTATCCGGAATTGCACTTGCGGTGATAGCAGTGAAAATGAAAAAAGCAAAATAATTAAAAATTTTCTTTCTCTAATTTTATAAAAACAGGCATACTTGATTTATTGTATAATATCGGGTGTGCCATTTTGTTTTTGATATATTACAAATGAGTAAATTAAAAGTGAGACAGAATAAATTAACTTATGTAAAATAAAAAGACTCCGTTTTAAAAACGAAGTCAATTTTTTTAAATAATTTATAAAATTACATTTTGCATAAGAACCAGATTACAACAAGAACTCCGAGTCCGATTCGATACCGTTTCCAACCGCTT
>CALWTV010000252.1 GCA_944384555.1 uncultured Clostridia bacterium
GGTGTACAGTTTCACCCGGAAGTTACACATACCGATTACGGAACACAGATAATCCAAAATTTTATATTTTCAATATGTGGATGCAATGCAGAGTGGAAAATGGAGAATTTTGTCGAAAGTTCAGTTGAAAAGTATAAAAAAGAGCTTAGCGGAAAAAAAGTATTGCTTGCACTGTCTGGTGGAGTCGATTCTTCGGTCGCCGCTGTACTTCTTAACAGAGCCGTCGGAAAAAATTTGACCTGTGTTTTTGTAGACCACGGGCTTTTAAGAAAAGGTGAGGGCGATTTTGTAGAGAAAACTTTCCGTGATAAATTCGGCATTAATCTAATCCGAGTCAATGCCGAGGAAAGATTTTTAAAAAAGCTATGTGGAGTAACCGAACCAGAGAAAAAACGCAGGATTATCGGAGAGGAGTTTATCCGCGTATTTGAAGACGAGGCGAAAAAACTTGGACAAATAAACGTTTTGGTGCAAGGAACAATTTATCCCGATGTAATTGAGAGCGGAAAAGGTAATGCGGCTGTTATAAAAAGTCATCATAATGTCGGTGGACTTCCCGATGTAATTGCGTTTGACGAAATAGTCGAGCCACTTAGAGATTTATTTAAAGATGAAGTGCGTGAAGCTGGAACGCAGCTTGGAATACCGCATGAGCTTGTATGGCGTCAGCCGTTCCCCGGCCCAGGACTTGCTGTAAGAATAATCGGTGAAATCACAAAAGAAAAGCTTGACCTGCTTCGTGAAGCTGACGCGATATTCCGTGAAGAAATTTCAAATGCAAATCTTGAAAAAATTACAAATCAATATTTTGCGGTACTGACAGACCTTCGCAGTGTAGGAGTTATGGGAGATGCCCGAACTTACGGATATACAATCGCGCTTAGAGCTGTTACTACTGATGATTTTATGACCGCCGAATGGACAAAACTGCCTTATGATGTTCTGGAAAAATCGAGCAACAGAATAACAAATGAAGTAAGTGGAATATCTAGAGTAGTTTACGATATTACATCAAAACCTCCGGCTACGGTGGAGTGGGAATAAACTTTCGAGAACTTAATTAATATAAAAATATCCTTAGCTAAGGGCATAAACCATAGCTAGGGAATTTTTATTATGTAAATTATTTAAGTATATTTTTCAAGTTGTACTTTTCGAAAATTTGATTTTTTATACTAATTTCAAAATTTAATAAAAAGAAAAATTAACAAACTCTAACTGTTCAGATATATATATTAAATCAATATTCTATATAGTTGTTTTATGATGTAAAAAAGCCAACTGACTAATCAAAATCAGTTAGCTTTTTATATTTAGATAATGGAAAAAATATTACCGAATCTTTGAAATAAAAAATTTGAATATTTTCTAAATCTATATCTTATTCCCACTCAATAGTGCCAGTAGGTTTTGGAGAGAGGTCAAAGCATACGCGGTTAACGCCTTTAACTTCAGAAGTAATACGCGCTGTGATTTTATCAAGTAAAGCCCAGTCAAGATGAGCAATTTCCGCAGTCATAGCATCAACGGTATTTACCGCACGAATGATAACCGGCCACTCAAAAGCACGTGCATTATTTTTAACGCCCACAGATTTAAAATCGGGGATAAGAGTAAAATACTGCCATACCTTGCCTTCAAGTCCAGCATTTTTAAATTCTTCACGGATAATTGCGTCAGATTCGCGTACAGCTTCAAGTCTATCTCTTGTAATAGCGCCGAGACATCTTACACCAAGTCCGGGTCCGGGGAACGGCTGGCGATATACCATATTATCGGGAAGACCTAATTCTTTACCGCATGCACGTACCTCATCTTTAAAGAGGAACTTAAGAGGCTCAACAAGTTTGAAGCTCATTTTTTCAGGCAGACCGCCTACATTATGATGAGATTTTACAGCTTTAACAGTTTTAGTACCGCTTTCAACGATGTCGGGATAGATCGTACCCTGAGCCAAAAATTCAATTCCGTTAAGTTTTGAAGCTTCTTCATTAAACACTTCAATAAATTCAGCGCCGATAATTTTACGTTTCTTTTCGGGATCCTCTACTCCTGCAAGTTTGTCAAGGAAACGGTCAACCGCATCTATATAAATAAGATTTGCGCCAAGTTCTTTTCCGAATACCTCAACAACCTGTTCAGGTTCGCCTTTGCGCAGAAGACCGTGATTTACATGAATACAGGTAAGATTGTTTCCAATTGCCTTGATAAGAAGAGCGGCAACAACTGAACTGTCAACTCCGCCGGAAAGAGCAAGCAGAACTTTTTTATCTCCAATTTCCTTCCTCATAAGTTCAATTTGGTCAGATATAAAGTTTTTCATATTCCAGTTAGCTTCACAGCCACAGGTATCAAAAATGAACTTTTTCAGAGTATCGTCATCATATGAGTTATTTTCAATTTTAATATTGCATGGTGCTGCATCGTGATTAAAAGCAAGAACAGGTATGCCTGAGTTATAAATTTCAGGGCATACATCTATTTTCAGACCGTCAACAATGTTATTTTCGCCGCCGTTCAAAATAATTCCCTTGACATTTGGGAGCTTTTTAACCTCGTCAATAGTTATATCGTGCGGATAAATTTCCGAATATGTACCGAGAGCGCGGATTTTACGTGCCAAAGCAGAGTTTTCGCTGCTGCCGAGGTCTAAAATCAGAATCATATCCTGTTTCATTAAATGTACCTCTTTATCATAAAAAATTATATATATTATAAGGATATCACACTATTATGTCCACGTCAACATAAAATTAATTAAACTCTGAATAATTGACAAAAAAAACAAAAATCGAGTAAAAATAATTTTTAAAATAATAAAAATAAACGGTATTTTAAGAAGCCATAGAAATATACTCAAAAATCCAAATCAATAAATATCATATAAAGTTGAATTATATAATGGTGATAATTAAAAATATAAATATTAATGTAAAAACATGCTTTAAATTGTAATTTCAAATTATTTCTCACTTTATTGAGATAATAAATTACACAATATAAAACATTATATATTCGTTGATTTTATAAAAAATTACAATTGACACTTTTCCTTTGATGTGATATTATAAAAATAAGTTAGTTTAAACTAACTTAAATAATTAATAATATAATATCATATATATAAACAACAGAGCAGGTGGTAAAATGAAGCTGTCCGAGGTAAAAATTGGAGAAATATGTCACGTCGAATC
>CALWTV010000253.1 GCA_944384555.1 uncultured Clostridia bacterium
GTTTTCACTCATTCCGATTGCCGCTCTGTGTCTGGTTCCGAGGTCTTTTATTATGTCTGGATTTTCTGAGAGTGGAAGCAGACAACCAGCTGCGTGTATTCTTCCCTCTCTTAAAATCATCGCACCGTCATGAAGCGGCGCTTTATTAAAAAATATGTTTCTTATCAGAAAAGAACTCGTGTCCGCATTTATAATTGTACCTGTTAAAATTCTTTCGCCAAGTTTGGTCGAACGCTCAAAAACCATAAGTGCGCCGGTCTTTGTTTTTGATAATTCTGCCGCCGCCTCACAAACTTCGTCAATCGCACTGACCATCTGCGTCATTCCCTTTTGCTCGCCTATGCTTTTAAAGCCTCGCAGTGATTCGCCTCCGACCTTTTCAAGCGCACTGCGGAGCTCTGGCTGAAAGACAATTATTAGTGTAATCATGCCTATCTGAAATACGTTCTTAAAAATGAACTGCATAGCGTGCATTTCAAATATTTCGCTCATGGCGAGGAACACCACCATGAACAATACTCCCAAAGCAAGTTTTCCTGCCCGGCGGTCACGTATGAACTTATATATATAGTACAAAATAACTGAAAGCAAGGCTATGTCTACTATATCTACAAACGATATCATTGACAACATGCCCCACATGTTTTCAAATGTATTTTTTATAGTTTCTGACATCTTTTCTCAATTATCCTATCGTAATATTATTTTATAAAGATAAAAAGCTTATATGTATTCATTATTATAAATGGTTACTTATTATTATTTCTTTATTATACCACATTCCTTGTGTGAATTCAAATACAATTTATATAAATATTTCAAATTTTAAATATACAAAAATAGAAATTTTTATATAGCATACGATTTTCCAACATTTCAGAGTACAATTTGTTATATTAAGAATTTCATTAATATTATATATTAATGCTTTCACCCATTTCAGATAATGGTATATATTTTTATATAGTGCAAAATATACAGCGATATCTGTATATTTTTTTACATTAATATCACATTTGTATCTTTTACAGAATATATTTTTGTGATATAATATTTTATTAAATCGAGGATGGTATATTACTGTTTTATGTTTATTTTTTATATCGAATGAAAGGTTTTTTTGTCAAGATGGATTTTATTGATTCACCTAAATTAAAACAACTAAAAAATATCGTAATCACTGCCGGTCATTACGGCAGCGGCAAAACCAATGTCGCAGTCAATCTCGCAGTCGCTTTCGCTAAAAACGGTTTTACTACTGCTATTGCTGATTTGGATATTGTAAATCCCTATTTCCGAACCGCTGATTCAGCTAAATTTCTTGAAAATCAAGGTATAAGCTGTCTTGCCGGAGAATATGCAAATACAAATGTAGACATTCCTACCCTCCCATTTGAGCTCCCCTCCCTTTTTCTGCGGAAGTCCAATGAATATCGCTCAGTACTTGACGTAGGCGGCGATGAGGGGGCAGTTGCTCTCGGAATGTTCTGCCGTCAAATTGAAGAATGCGGATATGATATGCTCTATGTTATCAATTCATTCCGTCCGCTTACTGCTGATCCGCATGATGCTGCCGATTTGCTCCGCGATATAGAAAATGCCTCCAGATTAAAATGTTCATATATCGTTAATAACAGCAATATCGGATACGAAACCTCGGCAGAAGATGTAAAAAACAGCGAAACTTACGCAAATGAAGTTTCCGCTTTAACCGGTCTTCCTCTGCTATTTAATTCGTATATAGGTGATATCACCAATTCCGTTCCGGATACAAATTCCTGTTCTTTCAATATGGTAAATGCTACAAAACAAATCTTTTAAACTGCCTAACTGAATGGGCAGCCCATATACCATCACAATTTAATTAAACTGAATAAATATACGGAGGTTTATAAATGAATAAGGTAACTTTCAATATCGACGCCTGCAAAGGCTGCGGTCTTTGCGTCAGCGTCTGCCCTAAGAAAATTATCGCACTTTCAGACACTATGCTGAATAAAAAAGGTTATCATCCCGCTAACATTACCGACCAGGAAAAGTGCATTGCTTGTGCTATGTGTGCTACAATGTGCCCCGATGTCGTTATTAAAGTTGAAAAAAACGTATAATTACTCTTTGATACAGTTTTGTCTGTTATTTAATTTCATGAGATTTTGTATAAAATAGAAATCGGAGATATATTATGGCAAATAAAGTTTTAATGAAAGGCAATGAAGCAATTGCCGAAGCTGCTATTAAAAGCGGCTGTCTGCACTTTTTCGGTTATCCTATTACTCCTCAAACGGAAATTTCCGAATATCTCGCTAAACGTATGCCCAAGGTAGGCGGTTTATGCTTACAGGCTGAAAGCGAAGTTGCAGCTATAAATATGGTTATGGGTGCGGCAGCATCTGGTTCAAGAGTTATGACTTCTTCATCTTCTCCCGGAATCAGCTTAAAGAGTGAAGGTATCAGCTACATCGCAGGCTGTGACCTCCCATGCCTTATTGTAAATGTTCAGCGTGGCGGTCCCGGCCTCGGCGGAATTCAGCCCTCTCAGGCAGATTATTTCCAGGCTACAAAAGCAAACGGTCACGGTGATATGCACGTTATCGTACTCGCTCCGTCTTCCGTACAGGAAATGGCTACTCTTACTTCTACCGCATTTGACCTTGCCGACAAATACCGTATGCCTGCTATGATTTTAGCTGACGGTGCGCTCGGTCAGATGATGGAACCTGTTGACTTTGACCTTGCTGCTCCTGCCGCTTCTCTCCCTGAAAAAACATGGGCTACAAACGGTCACAACGGCAAGAGAAAACACAATGTCGTAAATTCACTTTTCATGAATCCCGCAGTTCTCGAAAAATCAGTCAGAGACAGATTTGAAAGATATGAACTCTTAAAGCAGAATGAAGTTAGATTTGAGGAAATGGCTACTGATGATGCCGATATCGTTTTAGTTGCGTTCGGTATCACTTCCCGTATATGCAAATCAGCAGTCAATGCCGCAAGAGCTAAAGGTATCAAAGCTGGACTTCTCCGCCCGATTACTCTTTATCCGTATCCTACCGCAAAAATCGCTGAGCTTGCAAATTCCGCTAAAGCTTTCCTTGATGTTGAGCTTAATATGGGTCAGATGATTGAAGATGTAAAACTTGCGGTAAACAGTAAGAAACCGGTTGAATTCTACGGACGTACCGGCGGTATTATGCCTTCTCCCGATGAAATTTTGGCTAAAATTGAAGCCATTAACGCAACTCTTTAATTTATTTTTATAATTGCATATTAGAGTATTTTTATA
>CALWTV010000254.1 GCA_944384555.1 uncultured Clostridia bacterium
CAAATGAACACTGGCATGACTGCTTTGAAATTATGTACACTATGAGTGGTAAAGCAACACAGTATATAAATAATTTTAAGCATGATACCATAGAAGGCGATATTATATTCGTAAAAAGCGGCGATATTCACTCCACAACGTGTATTAAAAGCGGTACGAAAATTATGGTAGTCAAATTCATGCCCGATTTAATCGAAGAATACAGCATTTTATCAAGCTCAAAATATATCGCCTCTTTTCTCAATTTTCAAAATAATAAAGTTGTCACTTTATCTGAAGATACACGGCGCCGTATCGAACCGATAATGATGGATATTTTATACGAATACCAAAATAAAATCAATGCGTATGAGCTATTTATAAAGGGATATATTTTTGCATTAATCGGTATATTTGTACGCAACGAGATAATTATTCTTCCTAAAAAAAATAATCCCGATGACATGAAAAGAATCGGAAAGATAATTGAATTTATGGAAAATAATTATTCAATCGATATTTCTTTATCTGATGTATCATCTCAGCTCAATATGAATTACTCGTATACATCGAGATATTTTAAAAAAATTACCGGACGCTCATTTAAAGAATATCTCGATTTCATACGGGTATGCGAGGCTGATAAAATGATAACCGGTAAAAATATGAGTCTTAGCTCTATCGCATGCGAATGTGGATACAGTTCTTTACAGTCCTTTTCACGTGCCTACAAAAGATTAAAAGGGTATCCGCCTAAATCCAAAAGGTAAAAAAGTGTTAAAATCATCTCAAATATTATATTGAAATAATATTTTATAAAACGTATAATCTATACAATATAATGTGTATTTATTATGCGTTTTTTTATATAATTTTTATCGATTAAAGGAGTTATAAAATGAAAGATTTTCAGCCGGATTATACTAATATTGTAAAAAGCGCTCAAAATATTGAGGTATCACGCCTTCCACTATATGAGCATAATATATCTGTCGGTCAGATGGAAAAAATCTTAAACAAAAAATTCGCTTATCTGTTCAATGGAGATTTAGCTGATAAAACTGAATTCTTCCGCAATTACTGTGAATTTTTCAAACGTATGGGTTATGATATCGTTTCGTTTGAAAAATGTATCGGCGGAGCAATGCCCGGAAGCGGCTGTCTCGGAGGTCACAAAGATCCCGCTATCAATGACCGCGATGATTTTAACAAATATCCGTGGGATGAAGTTTTTGAAAATTACTACAAATATTATTCAGACAGCTTTACCGCTCTCAGAAACGCAATGCCTGAAGGTATGAAGGCTATCGGCGGCGTCGGTAACGGCGTTTTTGAATGTGTTCAGGATATTGTCGGATATATGAATCTCTGCTACATATCATGTGATGACCCCGAACTTTATGAAGATTTATTTAAAAAAGTCGGTGAAGTAAGCTATAAAATTTGGGAACGCTTCATGAAAGAATTTTCCGATGTTTATTGTGTACTTCGTTTCGGTGACGATTTAGGCTTTAAATCTACTACTCTTATTTCCGCAGATGATATCCGCCGTCTTGTAATTCCACAGTACAAAAAAATTATAGAACTTGTTCATTCATACAACAAACCGTTCCTGCTTCACTCATGCGGCGCGATTTTTGATGTTATGGACGACCTTATCAATGTTGCAAAAATTGATGCTAAACATTCAAATGAAGACCAAATCGCTCTCTTCCCCGAATGGGTTGAACGTTACGGCGATAGAATAGGTAATTTCGGCGGAATTGATACTGATGCAGTTTGCCGTCTCGACCGTGCTCAATTAAAAGAATATATCCATGATGTTATCGGTAAATGCAAAGGACATGGTGGTTTCGCTTTCAGTAGCGGAAACTCTATTCCTGATTATGTTCCTACCGAAAATTACATTAATATGGTAGAAATTGTACGCGAATATCGTGGCGAATAATTTTTTACTTTGTCGATTTTCTCCTAATATAATTTTTAAATTAATGATTAAATAATAATTTTAATCATAATTTATTGACATAATGTTCATAATATGATACCATAGTCATAACATTATATATTTTATATTGGGAGGAAAATCTAATATCATGAAATTATCTAAAAAAGTAGTTACTTTATTAATAGCAGCTCAGCTCTTTGTTCTGGCACTCACTTCCTGCGCATCAGATTCAGCGGTAAATTCCGGTTCTCAACAAACTGATTCTCAGCAAAAAAATACTGAATTATCTGAAACAATTGCAGAAGAAAATGATAAAAGTCCTCTTGAATCAATGGAAGATATAGATTTTGGAGGAGAAGAATTTACAATTTTATGCCGTGACAATAAAGTTTATGAAATATGGTCTGACGGTGAAAACGGTGAAACTGTAAATGATGCTATTTACAGACGTAATCTCGCTATTGAAGATAAATATAATGTAAATCTCGAATACCGTGCTCTTCCCGGACACTGGGACAATCAGGAAGAGTTCAAAGGTGCTGTCAGAGACAGTGTAGCTGCCGGTGACGGTGCATATGATTTAATTGCCGGATACATGGCATATACCGCAGAGCTTGCTATAGAAGGTAATTTTTTAAATTTATATGATATTAATTCTCTTGATTTGACAAATTACTGGTGGGCAAAAGGCTTTATTGATAATAATACAATCAACAACTGTATTTATTTTGCCGCAGGTGATGTTTCTCTGACAATGTGGGAAAATATATATGCGTTCTTCTTCAACAAACAGCTTGCAGAAAACTATAATGTAGGTAATTTGTATGAAATGGTGGACAACAAAAAATGGACATATGACGCACTTGAATCAATCGTTAAAAACATAAGCAGCGATTTAGACGGTAACGGAAAATATGATGAAAATGATTTATACGGTTGGATAGCTAACGACCATTCTATTCGAGCGCTTGTTACTGCTTTTGATATACCAATAGCTCAACGCAATAATGAAAATACATACGATTTTACACTCTTTACAGATAAATTTATATCTGTGTATGACCGTGTTTTCGAATTTGTCAATAAATCAGATAGTGTATATCAAACAATTTATTCAAGCGGTTATACCGTTGAAAGCAAAATGTTTATGGAAAACAAGGCATTGTTTATGTCAGGAACTCTTGACAATACCACAACATTAAGAGAAATGGAAAATGATTTCGGAATTATTCCATTCCCAATGTACAATGAAAATCAAGAGAACTACATTTCTCATTCATATGATGGATTATCTGTATTCACAGTTCCTGTTTCAGCTAAAAATCCCGAAATGTCAGGAACAATACTCGAGGCTATGTGCGCGGAAAACAATTATTCGGTAATACCTGCATTCTATGATACTGTATTGATGAATAAAGTAACCAGAGATGAAGAATCTGCAAAAATGCTTGATTTGCTCAGAGAAACTTTATATTTTGACTTTGGCTATGTTAACGGTGTTCCTGCCGGAGGAATTTTCCAATTATTTGGAGACCAAATGGTAGTATCTAAAAACGAAAATATAACCTCATATATCGAATCACAAAGAAAATCAATAGAAACCAAATTTAATGAAGTAATAGAGGCATATTCAAATATATCATAAAACAATTAAAAATGGAGATTTCTTAAAAATGCTTGAAAATATTTATAATATTTACAAAAATGTCAAGCTGAATAAGCTTCAGGAAAGAATTATTTCTGAATTAAAATTCGCTTATTCCGTTTCAAAAAGCAACAGCGGAATTTTTGACCCAATTATCGCTCAGACCGAAGAATTTTTACTGCGTGAATATGAAAAACACGGCTGTATAACCGAAACTACCGTGAATTTGGCTGAGGGAATGATGGGCGAAATAGCCAAAGTCGCTAAAACTTATGAAGTTATCTGCCCAGCACACGCTCATATTGATATGAACTGGATGTGGTCCTATGACGAAACAGTCGGTGTCGTAATCGATACATTCAGAACCATGCTCGATATAATGAACGAATACCCCGACTTCAAATTCTCTCAGTCTCAGGCATCAGTTTATAAAATCGTTGAAGAATACTGCCCCGACATGCTTGAGGAAATCAAAGCAAGAGTAAAAGAAGGACGTTGGGAAATCACCGCTTCAACTTGGGTTGAGGGCGATAAAAATATGCCTAATGCCGAAAGTCTGTCACGTCAGCTTTTATATACCAAAAATTATCTCTCAAAATTATTCGATATAAATCCCGATTCGCTCAATATTGACTTTGAACCCGATACATTCGGTCACAGCAAAAATGTACCCGAAATTTTATCTAATGCCGGAGTTGAGTTCTATTATC
>CALWTV010000255.1 GCA_944384555.1 uncultured Clostridia bacterium
CGACGGTTGTTCTTGAAAGAACAACCATTATCGGGGAAGAAGGCGTGGAGCAGATTTCTTCCGCTTTCGCATACGGCGGAGAAATTTATTGCCTTATGCATATAGTCGGCGGTGAATATGAAATTGCGGTGATTAAACCTGACGGAACGCTTGACAGAACTATAACTCTCGATTCGGCTAAACTGCGTGAAGCCTCAACTGCCAATGAAACTGAATACGGAATTTGGAGAATATACGTCACGGATGGCACAGTATTTTTCAAGACTCTGGCGGACACCGTAGTTCCGTTTTCTCTGTCCGATGGTTCGCAATGCGGAGAAATACTTCACGGTTACGCGATAAAGCCAAATTCAAGCAATCCCGAAAAAGGCGGCGTATTATTGTACCGTACAATGGAATCAGAGGTGAGTTTATTCTCAAACGAAAAGGGAACGCTCAACCGCTATGACTTGAAAGTAGAAAAGGACGGCAGTGCGGTTCCGATAGGATATGCGTTTTTTGCGAATTCTAAGAATAAAATTGTAATAATCCCGTGGAGTGTCCCGCAGAGTGAGAACGAAAACGTAAATGCGCTTCTGTATGATGTCGAGTGAATTTATATTGTAAACATTAATGATTTTCTAAAATGCAGTATTCTGCTAATACCGAACTTAAAACAGCACCAGTATTTATCATGATGGTGCTGTTCTTTTTAATTAAATTTTTTTTAATGAACGTTAAAACAGTATAGAAGTGACTGCACATAACAAAACAATTATTAAAAGGATATTGATCTCACATTAAATAATTTGTATATTATAAAACGTCAATTTTATAAACAAATATAGAAAAACTTTGTGAAAAATCCTGCTTGAATTGAAATTTGTACAAGTATATAATAAATATTCGGAGAATTTCATAAAAAATATTTATTACGAAAGGAATATAATATGAAACTGTTTGTACTTATACTCAACAGGGTAGAAAAACTTGATGAGCTGATGACTGCGTTTGCTCATGAAAAAATCTGCGGCGCGACGATTCTTGACAGTACCGGAATGGCACGTGAGCTGTACGGTTCGCATCATGACGAGGAGGAAATATCTTTTTTTGGCTCTATAAGAAAATATTTAAATGACGACAATAAGAAAACCAGCAAAACGATATTAACAGTAATGCGTGAGGACCAAATTGATACGGTAATCAGAATAACGGAAGAAGTTGTCGGAAGTTTCGACCGACCGGATACAGGCATTATGTTTGTAATTCCACTTGATTTTGCAATGGGCAAAGGTCTTTTTGTTGATGAAAACGGTGAAAAGATTCATAATGAAAATTTAAAAGAGGATAAAAAAAATAATTCCGGAAAGGGTAGAAAATGAGCGCACTCTTTTATCTGGGAATAATGTTGCTGTGCGGACTGCTGTTCGGACGGCTTGCAAAATTAGTTGGACTTCCAAATGTCACAGGATACCTTGTGGCAGGACTTGTGATAGGACCTTATGTACTTAAAATTCTTTCGTCTGAAATGGTAGCTTCCGCCGCTCTGGTATCCGAGATGGCACTTGGATTTATAGCGCTTTCGATAGGCGCGGAATTTAAGCTGTCATATTTTAAAGATGTCGGGATAATGTCAATTGTGATTGCGATAACGGAAGGCGTATTTGCAATTGTATTTGTGGTTGCGGGTTTACTTATTGCAGGATATGAATTACCGTTTGCGCTTGTTTTGGGTGCGATTGCCTCAGCGACAGCTCCGGCTGCTACAATTATGGTTATACGTCAATATAACGCGCATGGTCCGGTGACGAAAACTTTGCTCAGCGTAGTTGCGCTTGATGATGCGGTAGCGCTTATCGCGTTTGGATTTGCGGCAACAGCGGCAAAATCATTAAATAACACTGCCGGAAATGAAAACATGATAATGTCAATACTTGAGCCGTTTATTGAAGTTGGACTTTCGCTTGTAATCGGAACGGTTATGGCATTTATAATGCTTATACCACTGCATTTTTTCAAAAAGCAATCAAACCGTATGTGCGCCTCAGTGGGATTTGTGTTTGTAACCTCAGCGCTTGCCGATTTTACAGGAGCGTCCGCACTGCTTACCTGTATGATGCTCGGCGCGGTGCTCGCAAATATCACAAAAGACTCTGAAGATGTATTTAAAATCACTGATACGATTACACCGCCTATCTTTATGATGTTTTTTGTTGTGTCTGGCGCTCAGCTTAATATTACTCTTATACCAACTATCGGAGTTATTGGAGTAATATATATGCTTATGCGTGTTGCCGGAAAAATATTCGGAGCTTGGATTGGTGCGGTTATCACAAAAGCCCCGTCTGCTGTAAAAAAATATCTGGGACTTACTCTTGTACCTCAGGCAGGTGTTGCAATCGGTCTTACTCTTGTTGCGGACACGGCAGTTCCTCAATATGCGGGTCAGATTCGCGCGGTTGTACTATGCGGCACTCTGATATATGAACTTGTCGGTCCTGTTATCTCAAAAATGGCACTTACCGCCGCCGGAGAAATTGAAAAGTGATTTTCTGAATTTATATTTTGCATTATTAGGAGTAATTATCATATGGAATATCAAAAAATTAATTCTGAAACAATAGATAAATGGTGTAAATCCGGCTGGGAATGGGGACAGCCGATTAAGCATGAAATATATGAAGCGGCATTAAACGGCAAGTGGGGAGTATATCTTACACCTACAAAAACAGTCCCACATGAATGGTTCGGGGATTTGAGAGGTAAAAAAATTCTGGGACTTGCCAGCGGAGGCGGTCAACAAATGCCCGTTTTTGCCGCATTGGGTGCGGTTTGTACGGTTCTTGATTATTCTGCTGAGCAATGTGAGAGCGAGAGAATAATCTCTGAAAGAGAGGGTTATTCCATAGAAATCATTCAGGCTGATATGACAAAACCGCTCCCATTTGATGATAATGATTTTGATATTGTTTTTCATCCGGTGTCAAATTGCTATGTTGAAGAAGTAAAGCCGATTTTTAAGGAATGTTACCGTGTGCTCAAAAGCGGCGGAATATTACTCTGCGGATTGGATATAGGCATAAATTTTGTGTTTGATGAAGCAGAAACCGAAATGATTTATAAATTGCCGTTTAATCCGCTGAAAGATGAAAAATTATATGAGGAATCGGTAAAAAATGACTGGGGAATTCAGTTTTCGCACACATTGGAGGAACAAATCGGGGGTCAGCTTGAGGCGGGTTTCCGTCTTACGGATATTTACGAGGACACAAACGGTATAGGAAATCTGCATGAGCATAACATTCCTTCGTTTATCGCAACCAGAGCGGTAAAACTGTAAATATAGTATTCTTAAAAATATGGTTTTTACCCTATTTCTATTGATTTTTAGGGATATTATTGATATAATTACTTATTATATATAAACTATTGAAAGGTATTTAAATAAAAGCATATGGCACAGAAAATACAAAAGCCGCGCGGCACAATGGATATTTTGCCCGAACAGTCGCCGCTGTGGCAGTTTATCGAAAATAAAGCGCATAATGTTGCAAAACGCTACGGCTTTTCCGAAATCCGCACCCCTACTTTTGAGGATATCAGCCTTTTTAAGCGTGGTGTCGGAGATGTAACCGATGTGGTTCAAAAAGAAATGTACACATTCACCGACCGAAACGGTGATACTTTCGCACTTCGTCCAGAGGGAACCGCATCAGTTGTGCGTGCGGTACTCGAAAACGGCAAAACTTCCGATACAATGCCGCTTAAATTATACTATTTAATAAATTGTTTCCGCTATGAAAAACCGCAGGCAGGCAGAAGCCGCGAATTTTTCCAGTTTGGAATCGAGATGTTCGGAGCGGCAGACCCTTCAGCCGATTTTACTGTAATAACTACTGCAAACAGCCTTATTTCTGAACTTGGAATTAAAAATGTAAGCCTGCATATAAATTCAATCGGCTGTCCCGAATGCCGTCCGAAATACCGTGCCGCTTTAGTCGATTATTTTTCCGCTCACAAAGAGGAATTATGTGAAACCTGCCGTACACGTCTTGAAACAAATCCTCTGCGTGTGCTTGACTGCAAAAGCCCGATATGTTCCGCACTTGCAAAGGACGCTCCTAAGACAATAGATTATCTTTGTGATGATTGTAAAACTCATATGGACGATTTGAAGTTATACCTTGATGGTGCTGGAATCAAATATGAAATCGATACAAAAATCGTGCGCGGACTTGATTATTATACACGTACAGTATTTGAATTTATCGCTGACGGAATAGGGGCGCAGAGTACAATATGCGGCGGCGGACGATATGACGGTCTTATGAGCCAGCTCGGCGGACCAGCACTTCCCGGAATTGGATTTGCAATGGGAATAACACGTCTTATTCTTGCGATGGAGGCAAGCGGAGTTGTGATTGACGGTGACGAAAAACCGGTGATTTATATAGCACCGCTCGGTAAAAATGCGGTTTCAAAGGCGCTTTCTGTTACCGAATCTCTCAGAAAAGAAAATATCAAAGCTGAATGTGATATTATGAGCCGTTCACTTAAAGCTCAGATGAAATATGCGGATAAAATCGGGGCGAAATATACATTGATAATCGGTGACAGTGAGCTTGAAACCGGACGCGCTCAGCTGAAATGTATGGTGGATTCAACACAGACTGAAGTTGAAATCGACAGCGTGGCAAAATATATTGTTTCGTAAAATAAATTTTTAAAAATATGGAATATAAGATAAGTGATTTTATAAAAATGCAGCAGCAGCTCAGAGAAGCTCACGGCTGGGAAGAGCATACTCCCGAAAAAGGCTCAAAAAGTCTGCTTTGGGCGATTGGAGAGATGGGCGAGATTATTTCCATAATAAAGAAAAAAGGTGACGACGCCATTATGGAAAATTCCAATGTCCGCGCGCATTTTCTTGAGGAAATTTCCGATGTTATGATGTATATGTGCGATATGTTTGACTGTTATGATATATCGGGCGAGGAATTGTCAGAGGCTTATGCGGCTAAATTTGAAAGAAACATGAGCCGGACGTGGGAAGAAAATAAGGCACTGTATGAAAATAAAATCGGAACGGAGTTAAAAGATGACTGAGCTTGTTATATTTGATATGGACGGAGTGCTGGTAGACAGCGAGGGCGCGGGAATTGAAGCGTCGATTAAGGCACTTCATGAATACGGAATAGACGCTGTTCCCGATGATTTTATTGAATTTACCGGAATGGGCGATGATAAATTTATCGGAGGAGCGGCGGCAAAGCACGGCGGAGTTTACGATGTTTCAATGAAAGCGCGCATGTATGAAATTTATGTGGAAACTGCCGCAGAAAAGGTAAAAGTATTCCATTGGTCAAAAAAATTGATAGAAACATTTTCAGCGCGCGGATTAAAAGTAGCGGTAGCGAGCGCGTCGGATTATAAAAAGGTTATGAAAAATATCGAATGTATCGGAGTTGACCCGTCGATATTTTCGGCAGTAGTAACCGGAAGTGATGTTACACGCAAGAAACCGTTTCCCGATATATTTTTAAAAGCCGCAGAGCTTGCAGGAATAAAGCCGGAATGTGCGTTTGTATGTGAGGACGCACTCTCTGGAGTTGCCGCCGCTAAAAATGCGGGTATGAAATGCGCCGCAGTTACAACATCATTCCCGAAAGATAAATTAATTGAGGCCGGGGCGGATTATGTAACCGACGATTTTTCATCTTTGCTTGATGATTTTGATAAAATATAATAAATGATGGGAGTGTATTCAGGCATGGCGGAAATAGTATGGAAAGACAGAAAACGTATAATATTTGGACTTCCGTGGACATTTACGGTTTATACTCTGACAAATGAAAAGCTGCTTGTCAAGACAGGATTTTTAAATATTCATGAGGAAGAAGTGCGTCTTTACAGAATAATGGATTTGACTTTGAAGCGTTCGCTGTGGCAGAGAATGTTCGGATTAGGTACGGTTCATTGCTGTGCCGCGGATAAAACCACTCCCGAATTTGATATAAAAAATATAAAGAATTCAAATGATGTCAAGGAAATTCTCTCAGATTTAATTGAAAAACAGCGTGAAAATAAACGTGTTTCAAACCGTGAACTGATGGGTGATGACTTTGACGGGGAATTTGACGATAACTCACATTGAACTTAAAAAGTAAATAAACAGGAGAATTTAAAATAGTATCATGAACGATATATTTACAGGTGCGGACAAACGCACTCATTATTGCGGAACGCTGACTGCCGCAGATATCGGCAAAAGCGTAGTTGTGACAGGCTGGACACAAAGACAGCGTGACCTCGGAAGCCTTATTTTTATCGACCTGCGCGACAGAACGGGAATAGTTCAGCTTGCTTTTGACGAAAATTCCGACAGAGAAATTTTTGATAAAGCGTTCGGCATACGTGCTGAATATGTACTGTGTGCCAAAGGAACCGTACGTGCGAGAGGCGAGGGCGCAGTAAATAAAAATATGCCTACCGGTGAAGTTGAAATTGCGGTAACAGAATTGAAAATATTAAGTGCGGCACAGACCCCTCCTTTTGAAATTGTTGAAAACAGCGGCGTTCGTCCGGAACTCAGATTAAAGCACCGTTATCTTGATTTGCGCCGTCCCGATATGCAGAGAAATATAATCGCGCGTTCAAAAATCACAAATCTTGCACGTGTATATTTCAATGACAACGGCTTTATTGATATCGAAACCCCGAATTTAATCCGCCCCACTCCCGAAGGCGCGCGCGATTACCTTGTTCCGAGCCGTGTTCATAAAGGCAAATTTTATGCACTGCCGCAGTCACCTCAGCTTTATAAACAGTTATTGATGTATTCCGGCTTTGACAGATATATTCAGATTGCCCGCTGTTTCCGTGATGAAGATTTGCGTGCGGACAGACAGCCGGAATTTACTCAGATAGATATGGAGATGTCATTTGCGGACGAAGAAGACCTTATCACAATAAACGAAGGATTTATCAAGTATCTGTTTAAGAATTTCATGGGAAAAGATATCGAAACTCCATTCTTGCGCATGACATATGCCGAGGCTATGGAGCGTTTCGGTTCTGATAAACCGGATATGAGATTTGGATTTGAGCTTGTAAATCTTTCGGATATTGCCGCATCATGCGGATTCAAGGTATTTGCCGGAGCGGTTGAGAATGGCGGAAGCGTGCGCGCAATCAATGTAAAGGGCGGCGGCGATAAATTCTCACGCAAGGAAGTAGATGCGCTTGTTTCATTTGTAAAAACTTATAAGGCAAAAGGTCTTGCATGGCTCAAAAATACCAAGGGCGAAATTTCCTCATCATACGCTAAATTCTTGACAGAGGAAGAAAATCAGAAAATCAATGAGAGAATGGGACTTGAAAGCGGTGACCTTGTTTTAATTGTCGCTGATAAGGATCAGATTGTATTTGATTCACTCGGTGCGCTCCGCTGTGAAATGGGCAAGCGTATGGGACTTTGCAAACCCGATGACTATAAATTCATGTGGGTAACCGAATTCCCGATGTTTGAGTACAGCGAGGAAGATAACAGATATTACGCAAAACATCACCCGTTCACAATGCCGATGGTTGAAGATTTGCCGTTCCTCGAAAGCGAGCCGGGTAGAGTACGTGCCCGTGCATATGATATCGTGCTTAACGGAACAGAGCTCGGCGGCGGTTCAGTGAGAATTCACACAACTGAACTTCAGACACGTGTGTTTGCGGCTCTCGGTATCAGTGAAGAAGAAGCAAATGAAAAGTTCGGATTTTTGCTTGAAGCGTTCAAATACGGCGTACCGCCTCATGCCGGACTTGCATTCGGACTTGACCGTCTTGTTACGCTGCTGCTTGGACTTGAGGATATCCGTGATGTAATCGCATTCCCGAAGGTTCAGAACGCAAGCGAGCTTATGTCAAAATGCCCCTCTGAAACCGATGAAAAAGCACTTGCAGAACTTGGTATAGCGGTAGTCGAAAGAGAAACAGAAGAATAATAAATAAAATCAGGAGTAATCTTTTTAAGATTGCTCCTTTACTTTAATATAAAATCCGAGGTGAAATTTATGAATCAAAAACCGAAGATAGATGTAAATCATATATCCCAGCTTGCAATGCTGAACTGCGATGATGATGAAAAAGAAAAAATGATACAGGGAATAGAAGAAATTTTAAAACTTGAGTCAGAGAGCGATTTTTTGCCCGATAATATCTCTGATTATAATAATTCGGCAGTATCAGTCTATGATTTGAGAGATGATAAACCCGAACTTAATAAAATCAACCGTGAAATGCTCCTGTCATTAGCTCCCGATAAATTTAACAACTATATCCGTGTACCGAAAACCGTTGAATAAAAACAGGTAATAAAATGAAAAAATCAGAATTACTATCACTTAACTTGCTTGAAGCGTCAGAGTTACTTAATAAAAAAGAAATATCCTCAAAGGAGCTTACAACTGCTTATCTTGAGAATATTGAGGAAAATGACTGCAAAATCGGAGCGTATATTACCGTAACATCAGATTTGGCACTGCAAACCGCTGAAAAAATCGATACAATGCGTGTAAATGGTGAAAATCTGTCGCCGCTAGCCGGTATACCGTTCTCTGTCAAAGACAATATCTGCACAAAAGGAATAAAAACCACATGCGCTTCTGAATTTCTGCGTGATTTTACTCCCGTATATGACGCTCATGTAATCGAAAGATTAAAAAATTTCGGTGCGGTAATGCTTGGCAAAACAAACATGGACGAATTCGGAATGGGCTCGTCAAATGAAAATTCCGCATTTCACATAACCAAAAACCCCCGCGATTTTGAACGTGTTGCCGGAGGAAGCTCTGGTGGAAGTGCCGCGTCAGTTGCTGGAAAAGAAGCGTTGTTTTCGCTTGGCTCTGATACGGGCGGCTCGATTCGCCTGCCGTCATCATTCTGCGGAGCCGTTGGAATGAAACCCACTTATGGCGCGGTATCACGATATGGGCTTGTGGCATTTGCGTCATCGTTTGACCAAATCGGGGTAATTTCAAGAAATGCCGCAGATAATGCCGCTATTTTAGATGTAATTTCCGGCTGGGACTGCCGTGATTCAACTTCATCAAAGCAGAGCCTAAATTTATCATGCGATATAACCGCCGAAAAATTAAAGATTGGTATAGTACGTGAATTTTTCGCTGACGGCATAGATGAAGATGTATTGAATTGTATTCAAAATGCCATTGAATTTTATAAAAAATGTGGTGCGTCAATCGATTACGTTTCTCTGCCGTCGATTAAAAGCGCACTGTGGGCATACTATATAATTTCGTCAGCGGAAGCGTCAAGCAATCTTGCACGCTTTGACGGGGTAAGATACGGCAGACGTGATGAAAACTATTCTTCAATTGAAGAACTTTATAAAAATTCACGCACCAATGGTTTCGGTGAAGAGGTAAAACGCCGGATAATGACTGGAACATTTGCACTTTCCGCCGGATATTATGAGAATTATTATAAAAAAGCTCAAAGAATCCGTGAAAAAATAAAATCCGAATTTGAGGAAATATTCAAAAAATGCGATGTGATTATTTCTCCGGTTTGTCCGACAACCGCATTTAAAATCGGTGAATACCGTGATAATCCAGAGCAGATGTATTTATCGGATATATATACTGTTCCTGCAAATCTCGCAGGACTTCCGGCAATTTCGGTACCGTTTGGGACTGACCGAGATAATCTGCCTGTGGGAATTCAGCTAATTGGCAGACCATTTGGGGAAGCGGTGCTCTATAAATCGGCATCATTTTTGGAAAAGGAGGCGTGCGGAGATGACATATAAAGGATACGAATTAACTGTTGGACTCGAGGTTCATGTTGAACTCAAAACGGAAACTAAAATTTTCTGCTCATGCAAGACCGAATTCGGAGCGGACCCGAACACACAATGCTGTCCTGTCTGCATGGGTATGCCCGGCACGCTTCCGGTTCTCAATAAAAAAGCGGTTGAATATGCGGTAAAAGCAGGACTTGCGCTTAACTGCAATATTGCACACATATCAAAATTTGACCGCAAAAATTATTTCTATCCCGATTTGCCGAAAGCGTATCAGATATCACAGTTTGATATGCCGCTTTGCGAAAACGGCTTTATCGATATAAGTTATGAAACAGATAAAAAAGGCGTTTTTGCATCTAAAAAGATACGTATAACGAGAATACATCTTGAGGAAGACGCGGGAAAACTGATTCACACAGATGAGGGAACGCTTATAGACTGCAATCGGTGCGGTGTGCCGCTGATTGAAATAGTGTCCGAACCCGATATAAAAAGCTCTGAGGAGGCCAAGGCTTACTTGAAAGCCTTACGCAGTGTTATTTTATATACAGGGATTTCCGATTGCAAAATGAATGAGGGTTCGATGAGGTGCGATGTAAATTTATCGGTATCACGTGTAGGTGATAATAAACTCGGCGCGCGTACAGAAATTAAAAATATAAATTCCGTTAATTTTGTCGCAAAAGCGATAGATTATGAATTCAAGCGTCAAGTCGATACGATAGAATCCGGCGAAAAAATCGTGACTGAAACACGCCGTTTTGACCCTGACATCGGTAAAACTTTTGCCATGCGTTCAAAGGAAACTGCGGGCGATTACCGTTATTTTCCCGAACCTGACCTGCCGCCGATTTTGTTAAGCGATGATTATATAAATTCGGTGAAAGCGGAAATTCCCGAACTTCCGGCAAAGCGAATAAAGCGTTACTGTGATGATTTCGGGCTTACTGATTACGATGCCGGACTGCTTACCGAGAGCCGAATAATCGCAGATGAATTTGAAGAAACCGCAAAACTCACAAAATACCCCAAAATTGCTGCGAACCTGATTATCGGAGAGCTTATGAAATTGACGGAAGAAGGGGAGTCTTTGCCGGTTTCTTCTGAAAAAATCGCGTCAGTTGCCCAGATGTGCGGCGATGAACAGATAAACAGCTCAACCGCTAAAAAACTTCTGAAAATGATAATAGACGGCGATTCACGTTATCCTGAGGAAATTGTAAAATGCGATAATTTACAGCAAATCAACGATACAGAGCAAATTCGTATTTTAATAAAACAGGCGGTTGAAAATAATCCGAAAGCCGTAAATGATTACCTCAGAGGTAAGGCAAACGCAAAGAAAATTCTTGTAGGATATGTAATGGGCAAAACATCAGGACTCGCAAATCCGAAAATAGTTGATACCGAGATTGAAAATTTCATAAAAACTTTGATTGATTAACAGCATAAATCAAGAGCGGAAAATGTTGACTGCCCATTTTACATCGCTTTTAGATATGACTTCGGAAAATAAAATCAGAATAATATACCCTGCCGCAGAAACCACGATCCATAATATATATGAGCCGCCGAACATCAACATTAGTAATTTTCCGCCGCCCATTGCACAGAACGCGCATAGAGCCGGTTTTATCAGCCATTCAAGCGGACGTGCCGTGACTGATGTCGATTTAATCAAACGGCATATACTGAGAGCGCCGTTCATTATCTCGCATACGAAAACCGTAATTATGTAGCCATATATGCCCATTTGGGGAACTAAAATCAACACAAGAAGTACGCTTACCGCCGCGTCAGCTATGTTTATTTTCATTGAGTGAACCTGTTCGCCAAGTCCTTTGAGCATTGCGTCAACTGCACTATCAAGGTACATTACCGGAATAAGCGGCGCTATCAGCCTAATATAAACACCAGCTTCAATTCCTGAATAAAGAGATTCGCCGAATTGACCTCCAAAACTTATGAATACCGCCGATACCCCTATTGAAAAAATCAAAGAAACTGAAAAAACGCGGTTCGCAATATAACAAATTCGTTTATTATCCCCGCAAGCATGACTTTCCGCGATTTCTGGAATAAGCAGTCCCGCAAAGGCTCCGAGTACGGCAGATGGGAAAAATATAAGCGGAAATACCATTCCGTGTAAAATTCCGTATGAGGCAAGCGCGATTTCAGGTGAGATTCCACATCTTTTAAGCCCCCATGGAATTGCGATATGTTCGATTGTGACGAGGGCGGAGCGTGCATATGAGCCTATCGCAACTGGAAGTGCAATTTTTGAAACGTCACTTAAACGTGAGGGAGAAGCCTGCACAAACTGCGGAAGTGACATATTTCCGAAATGAATTTTTTTATCAAAAATATATAATGTAAAAATCACCGCAAATGATAATATTTCCGAGATAACGCCACCAAGTACAACTGCGTAACATGCGGATTCAATGCCGTCAGGCAGAAAAAGCAATACCAAATATGAAATAAACCCAATTCGCAAAAATTGTTCTGTAACTTGAACAAACGCACTTTTATAAACTCTGCGGACACCGTTAAAATAGCCGTTGAGTGCTGATGAAAGCGCAATCGCCGGAAGGGAAAATGAAAAAGCACGCAGTGAATTTATGGTTCTTACATCATTGAAAATGTTGTTTCCGATAAAATCTGCCGATAGAAAAATCAATATTCCAGTACCGAATCCAAATAAGGCGGCATATAAGATGCATTTTCCCATTACATTTTTTCCATGACTGCCGTTTTCCGCGGTAAGACGCACCGCGGCTAAATTTACTCCTGAGCAGGCAAGCGTAACCGCGAATGAATATACACTCATCACAAGCGAGTAAAGCCCCATACATTCCGCACCGATTTTATTTGAAAGCCATACGTTGTAGCTTACGCCGATAGTCCGCATTAATATAGCAACCCCTGCCATTATCAGCGCATTTATCATAAATCTGCGAACTTTTTTCATAAATTGCTGTACCGCACCTTTCACATCTATATAAGTTTTTCTTCTGTATATCTGCTTTAAAATAATATATGATGAGACTGTTGAAATTATATCTGCCATTACCAAATCAGCTGCCTAATTGTATTTTTCGGACGTTTATTTTTTATTAATAAACACTCGTCACAATTATTTTAGGCAAACGTATGCACTCAGTAAACCGGGAATCGAAAACGATTTGTACAAAATCGGCTCAATCGCAGAACTAAGGGCCGCTGGAATTTTCTCTTTTTGGTGAAGCTGGTTTTTACCAAAGGTAAAAACGTTCAATGAGAAATAGCATAAAACGAAATTTTTATCACATAACTGTATAATTGAAAAACGCTTCTAACTCACGTCAATTAAAAAATAGCCATATTAATTTACAGATATAATATTTAAAATTAATATAAAATTATAAAAAAATAGCTCTTGGAATTTACATACGTTCCGAGAGCTGTTTTTATAAAAATGAAACTTATTTTTTGGGCTTGCTTTTGAAAAATAATGCGGCAAAGAAAGAAAAACATATCGCAGCGGTTATTCCGGCTGAGGTAGCGGTAAGCCCACCGGTAAGCGCACCTATTAAACCATTTTCATCAATTGCCTTTCTGACGCCTTCCGCTATTGAATATCCAAATCCGGTAAGCGGAGTTGTGGCACCACACCCCGCAAATTCCACAAGCGGCTTATAAAGCCCGACCGCTGTTAGAAATACCCCCGATACCACATATGTTACAAGTATTCGCGCTGGAGTAAGCTTTGTTTTATCTATCAAAAATTGAGCGATAACGCATAGAATACCGCCGGTTAAAAAAGCATATACATATTCAAGCATAGAACAATACCTCTTATACGTCCCTTTTATGGGATATAAAATGAACTAAATGACCTATTCCGGGAATAGAACCGCCTTGATTTGTGCTTGTAGGGCTCATAAGTGCCCCTGTCCCAACAAAAAGCGCGTCTTGAACTTTACCGCATCTGAGCAAATCTATAATATAAGACGCAACTGTAACCGCACTGCACCCACAGCCAGAACCTCCGGCATGTTTGTCCTGTTCTTCTCTGTTATATATTAACAATCCGCAGTCAACATGATTTGCGTATATGGGATAACCCTCGGTTTTCATCAGCTCACGCAAAATTTTTGAGCCCTCAAATCCGAGGTCTCCCGTTACGATTAATCCGAAACTTTCAGGTTCACGTCCGGATTCATAAAAGTATCGCCTGAGTGTATCAGCTGCCGCAGGTGCCATCGCCGCTCCCATATTGTTTGCGTCTGTAATTCCGTAATCAAGCGTGCGCCCTATCATAACATCGGAAATTTCAACCGCACCGCTTTGATTGTCACCCTCGCAGATAATATCATCTTTACCGATTATAAACGCACCTGAGCCGGTCACAGTCCATTGTGACGTAGGTGTACGCTGTCCGCCGTATTCTATTGGGTATCGGAATTGACGCTCCGCAGCACAGTTATGAGATGATGAAACGCAGGCACACCTGTCCATATAACCGCTTCCTGATACCAGAGTTGCTATTACCAAGCCCTCGGCGGCAGTTGAGCAGGCTCCGTATAATCCAAGGTATGGAATATCAAATTCAAGCAGCCCAAAATTTGAGCCGGCACATTGATTGAGCAAATCTCCGGCAAATAACGCACCGATATCGGTATCTTTGATTCCAAGCTTTGAAATTGCGCAGTTTAACGCGAGCCGCTGCATTTCACTTTCGGATTTTTCCCATGTATCCGCGCCGAATTCATCTTTATCATCGTGTATATCAAAACAACTCGCCAGCGGTCCCTTCATTTCGTGGCCGCCTACAACTGACGCGCTTGACTGAACGAATACTTTGCGTGAAGGATATAAAATGCCTCTCTGCATAAACTCACTCCTATTATCCCATAATCAGTTTAACGATATAGTAAATTACTCCGTAAATCGCTCCGGAAAGAATTCCGTACAAAATTACGGAACCGGCAATTGTGAAAATTTTTGCGCCAACTCCAAGTATGAATCCCTCTGCTTTTGTGTCTATTGCCGGCGATGCCACCGCGTTTGCGAATCCCGTTATCGGAACAAGAGTACCGGCTCCGGCATGTTTTGCAATATCATCAAAAATATCAAGGCCAGTCAGCAGTACCGCTATAAATATAAGGGTAACTGGAACGAGAGATTTTACGGTTTCTTCTTCAATTCCTAAATATTTGTAAAGATTGAAAAATCCCTGCGCCAGTGTACATATAAATCCGCCGATAAGAAAAGCCTTTATACAGTTTTTAAGGCAAGGTGTTTTTTCGGCTGTGGCTTCTGCATATTTTTTATATGTTTGCTTTGATAGGTTCATCTTAAAAATCTCCTATTATATATCGATTTGATATATTCGTTAAAAAATTCTAACGTAAGAATATTTATGGATATATTATTTACCATGTGAATATAATTTATTTGCGGTATAGGTAAATTTATAATTTATTCATAAAGTGTATACGAAAAAGAAATTATTAAATCGTATAATAAAAATGAGGTCAGAAATTCATATTTTTTCGGAGGAATTATACATGAATATCTGGGATGAAATTTCAAAAAGCGTTTCCGACGCCGCTAATTTTACCGTAAAGAAGACCGGTGAGCTCACCAATGCGGCTAAGCTCAAAGTTAATCTTCACCTTGAAACCACAAAGCTCGAAAAGTGTTTTGAGGAGATAGGTCGTCTTTACTATGAGGGCAAGAGAGCAGGTAAGGATAACTTTTCAGAAATTTCTGCGCTTTTCGTCACAGCAGACGAAATTAAAATCAACATTTCCATAATCAATGAAGAAATTGCAAAACTTAAAAATGTAATTACTTGTCCCGGCTGTGGCTCTGAAGTCAATCGCAGTTTCGCTTATTGCAATCTTTGCGGAACAAAGCTTGTAGTTCCTAATGATAAGCCGGAATCTGATACTTGTAACTGTGGTTGCACAGAAGAAACAAACGAAACTTGTAATTGCGGCTGTACAGAGGAAACAAACGAAACCTGTAACTGCGGCTGTACAGAGGAAACAAATGAAACCTGTAACTGCGGCTGTACAGAAGAAACAAGCGAAACTTGTAACTGTGGTTGCACAGAAGACGAATCTAAAAAAGATGATTCAGAAACCAAATAAATAAAATTAAAAAAAATCCCTTACCGGAACTGCTCACTCCGGTAGGGGATTTTTAACTTTACTAATTATTCAATTCTAAGAAGAATTATATAATTACTTGATATCAATTATTAATGAACTAT
>CALWTV010000256.1 GCA_944384555.1 uncultured Clostridia bacterium
GATCCTCATACCCCTTACCGTGCACCGGCTGAATTCGGCAATCCGTTTAAAGATGAGCCTTTGCCAGACAACTGGATAACTGAAAAAGTATTTGAAGAACATAAGCTCCATATAGGTCCTCACGGCGCAAATGAAATTAATATGTGGAATGATAACGCAAATCCCGCAACTCCGCGCCACCCCGGAAAACTCACTAATTTAGATGAAGTCAAAAACTTTATCGACAACTATGACTGTGGAATACGATATACTGATGACAATATAAGGCTTATCACTGACAAACTTAAATCTCTCGGAGTATGGGGAGATGATATGTGCGTAATCGTAACCAGCGACCACGGCGAAAATATGGGCGAATTCGGCATATACGGCGAACACGGTACCGCCTGTGAAACTACCTGCCATATTCCGATGATTATAAAATGGAGCGGCGCGAAAAAAGGTATACGCGCGTCCGGTTTCCATGATAACACCGACCTACTTCCCACAGTACGCGACCTGCTCGGAATTAAGGGCGGCACCGGAAATTATATATACGATGGCGTAAGCTATGCAGATACAATCAAAAACGGTGATGACTGTGGACGCGATTCTGTTGTTCTCTCACAGTGCGCTCACGTCTGCCAGAGAAGTGCGCGTTTCGGCGATTATATTTACATCAGAACAGTTCACGGCGGATATCATCTGTTTGAAAAGGAAATGCTGTTCAATGTAAAGAATGACCCGCATATGCAGCATAATCTCGTAAATGAATTGCCTGATGTAGCCGCTGAAGGTGCAAGAATTATTCTGAACTGGAACGATGACATGATGAAAAATTCCAAATATGACACCGACCCGATGTGGACGGTTATGCGCGAGGGCGGTCCTCTCCACGCAAGAGGTGCACTTAAAGGATATATTTCACGCCTTGAAGGAACTCCGCGTGAATACGGCATAGAAAAACTTAAGGAAATGTACCCTGACGAATATTGATTATGATAATTACAACATATATCAATATATATTATTTTTGATTTTTTAGCATATTGATACTTGTAATTTTAACGCAAATATCTTATAATAATGGGGTATAAATGAGGATTTTTGCAATTTTTCTTTGACGGTCATTCATTTTTTACGAATTATACCCCATTTCTCTTGTATATTTAATCAATGATTTACGGCAGTAATCTATAATCTATATATTATTAAAATAAAGATAAATTTTATGCTATGGCATTATCTTGAATTGAGGTTAAAATGTTTATTCCTGATGATTACAAAAGTTTGCTCAGCATTTCGGAAACCGAAGACGCAATTAAATTGATAAAGGATACTTTTGAACGCCTGCTTGCTGAAAAACTAAGACTCAAACGTATATCCGCCCCATTGTTTGTACGCCCTGAAAGCGGTCTTAATGATAACTTAAACGGCGTTGAACGTCCGGTACAATTTGATATCGCCGCAATCGGTGCAGATGTACAAATCGTTCATTCTCTCGCTAAATGGAAACGCATGGCTCTTTACACTTATAATTTTCAGCCGGATACCGGACTTTACACTGATATGAACGCAATCCGCCGTGACGAAGACCTTGACAATACTCACTCTGTATATGTTGACCAGTGGGACTGGGAGAGAGTTATCACAAGAGCTGAACGAAACCGTGAATTTTTAATCGATATTGTGTCAAAAATATTTGAGGCAGTATGTGAAACAGAACAGACTGTATGCGATAAATATAAGAAACTGACTCCTATGGTAAATCCGTTTTTCCGTGCGGTAACTTCACAGCAGCTTGAAGATATGTACCCTGATTTGACACCGAAAGAACGTGAGGACGCTATATGCCGTGAGCATGGCTCAGTTTTTCTGATGAATATAGGCGGAGCGCTCAAAAGCGGAAAGCCTCATGACGGACGTTCACCTGATTACGATGACTGGAATTTAAACGGCGATATATTAATTTGGTATGAGCCGCTCGGACGCGCACTCGAACTCTCCTCAATGGGTATTCGTGTAGATGCTCATTCCATGAAAAGTCAGCTTGAAATTTCCGGATGCACTGACCGCGCCTCACTTCCGTTTCATAAAATGGTGTTAGATGATGAGCTACCGCTTACAATAGGCGGTGGAATCGGACAGTCACGCTTGTGCATGGCACTTCTAAGAAAGGTGCATGTAGGAGAAGTTCAATGTTCAGTATGGCCTGAGGATATGCTCCGAGCATGCCGTGACAAAGGAGTATTCTTACTCTAATAATAAAATCCTGTGTTTTCCGTGATTTTAACCTGACTTCATAGATATAAATTTATTTTTGGAGTTAATGCAAAAGTAAAAATAAATAAAAACTTAAGGAACAGATAGATATGGAAAGAACAAAAATAAAGGAGATATACGCCGATGCCCAAAGCTATGACGGAAAAACCATTACCGTAGCCGGTTGGGCAAGAACAATTCGTGCGTCAAACGCTTTTGGATTTATTGAACTTAATGACGGAAGTTTTTTCTCAAATCTTCAAGTAGTGTTCGAGGATAGCGTTCTTGACAACTATAAGGAAATCGCAAAACAGAATATTGGCTGCGCATTAATTATAAAAGGTACACTCGTACTTACCCCCGACGCTAAACAGCCTTTTGAGCTTAAAGCTACCGAAATTGAAGTTGAAGGTACTTCAACTCCCGATTTCCCTCTTCAGAAAAAGAAACATTCATTTGAATTTCTGCGCACAATAGCACATTTACGTCCGCGCGCAAATACCTTTAATGCAGTTTTTCGTGTGCGTTCGGTTGCCGCATATGCAATACACAAATTCTTCCAAGAGCGCGGATTTGTATATGTTCATACCCCGCTTATAACTGGTTCGGACTGCGAAGGCGCTGGTGAAATGTTCCGCGTAACTACACTTGATATGGATAATCCTCCGCGCACCGAGGACGGCAAAATTGACTGGTCACAGGATTTCTTCGGAAAAAGCACAAATCTTACAGTATCCGGTCAGCTTAATGCGGAATGTTTTGCGCTTGCATTTGCCAATGTTTATACATTCGGACCTACATTCAGAGCTGAAAAATCAAATACCGCACGTCATGCCGCTGAATTCTGGATGATGGAACCGGAAATCGCTTTTGCAGACCTTAACGATGATATGAAACTCGCTGAAGACATGATTAAATTTGTAGTCAGCTACGTAATGGAACAATGCCCGGCAGAGTTAGCTTTCTTCAATCAGTTCTTCGACAAAACCTTGCTTGAGCGTCTGGTAAATCTCGTTGAAAACGATTTTGGTCATGTAACCTACACTGAAGCGATTGATATTCTTGAAAAGAGCGGTAAAAAATTCGATTATCCTGTTAAATGGGGTATCGACCTTCAGACAGAGCATGAAAGATACATTACCGAGGAAGTGTTCGGAAAGCCGGTATTTGTCACCGATTATCCGGCTGAAATCAAAGCGTTCTACATGCGTCTTAATGATGACGGCAAAACTGTTGCTGCTATGGATATGCTTGTTCCCGGCGTTGGCGAATTAATCGGCGGCTCACAGCGTGAGGAACGTTATGATATGCTTACTGCCGCTATGCAGAGATTTAATCTCAATGAAGAAGATTACAAGTGGTATCTTGAGCTCCGCAAATACGGCGGAACCAAACATGCCGGTTTTGGTTTAGGATTTGAGCGTCTTATCATGTATATCACGGGAATAACCAATATCCGTGATGTTGAAGCGTTCCCGAGAACTACCGGAACCGCAGAATTTTAATTAAAACAATACAATAAAGAGATATAGAGAGGTCAGATAGAGCTAATGAGATTTACGGAGATGAATGCGGCAGAACTTGAAGCCGCCAAAGATTCAGCTAAAGCGCGTCTTGAGGAGTATAAGTCGCGCGGACTTTCACTTGATTTATCGCGCGGCAAACCGGGACGCACCCAGCTTGATATTACGCTCGGAATGCTTGGAGTTATATCAAAGGGTGAGGACTGCTTTGCGGAAAATGGGCTTGACTGCCGCAACTACGGTTTGCTTGACGGACTGCCGGAGGCAAAAAGATTATTCTCCGATTTGCTGGGTATTCCGGAAAAAATGATTTTAGTTGCCGGAAACTCCAGCCTTAATCTCATGTATGATACAGTTGCACGTGCGATGATTTACGGAGTATACGGTTCAAAACGTCCGTGGCTTAAAGAAGATAAGGTAAAATTTCTCTGCCCCAGTCCCGGATATGACCGTCATTTCATGATATGTCAGTCGCTTGGAATTGAAATGATAAACGTTCCGATGACACCGGACGGTCCCGATATGGATATTGTTGAAAAATATACTTCATCAGACCCTCAGATAAAGGGTATATGGTGTGTACCGAAATATTCAAATCCTGAGGGAATTACATATTCCGATGAATGTGTGCGCCGCTTTGCATCACTCAAAACCGCCGCTCCTGATTTCAGAATATTCTGGGATAACGCATACGCGGTTCACGAGCTTTATGATGAAAAGACCGAACTGCTTGATATTTTTGAGGAATCACGCAAATGTGGAACAGAAGATAAGGTATATTACTTCGCCTCTACTTCAAAGATAACATTCCCCGGCTCAGGTGTTGCTATAATGGCGGCAAGCGAAGGCAATATCGAGCGCATTAAGTCAATCATGAACGCTCAGACAATCGGTTTCGACAAAATAAATCAGATGCGTCACGTCAAATATTTCGGAAATGCAAATGCCATAATCGAACATATGAAACGCCATGCGGAGATTATCAGACCTAAATTCCAAATAGTTGACAGTACTCTTGAACGTGAGCTCGGAGGACTTGGAATCGCTGAATGGACTAAACCGAAAGGCGGATATTTTATAAGTTTAAATACACTTGATGGATGTGCAAAGCGTGTATATGCACTCGCAAAAGATACAGGTGTAACGCTTACTACCGCAGGTGCTACTTTCCCTTACGGAATTGATCCACTTGACCGCAACCTCAGAATTGCTCCGACATATCCCGAAAATGACGAATTGTCATTGGCAATGGAAATTTTATGCGAATGTATAAAGTATGCGTCAGCTGAGATTTTAACAAAATAATTTTTTGATATATAAAAATCAGGGAGATACTTCTTTGCAAGTACCTCCCTAATTTTATTCAGCTATGTATATTCTCTAATTAAGAATCAAAGCGATTGTTCTGTACGATTTATAATCTCGTCTTGAAGCGCCTTTGAAAGATTGCGGAAATGGTCGCTGTATCCGGCAACTCGCACTATTAAATCACGGTACTCCTGCGGATTTTCCTGAGCGGCTATCAATGTCTTACGGTCAATAACGTTAAATTGTATATGATGTCCGTCCATGGTAAAATATGTACGAATTAAATCGGCAAATCTGTTTAATCCGGTATCGCCCTCAAGTACTGATGGTGTGAATTTTTGATTCAGCAAAGTTCCGCCGGTAGTAAGGTGATCCATTTTAGCCGCGGAACAAAGTACTGCCGTTACTCCGAGTTTATCGGCTCCCTTATCCGGTGAAATTCCTTCAGATACCGGCATTCCTTTATGGCGTCCATTCGCCGAAGCAAGCATTACCTCTCCAAAATAAACGTGGCACGTGGTAGGAAGCATATTTATCCTGTACATTCCGCCGCGCATATTTGGACGTCCTGTTACAGTATCACGGTAACATTCAAATACTGAACGCATAATTTCATCGGCATAATTATCGTCATTACCATAGAATGGGGTACTGTTTATGATTTTTGAGTGCATTTCCTCATAACCCACGAAATCATTTTTTATTGCGGAAATAAGGTCGCTCATTTTAATATCGCCGTCATCGAAAACGTGCTTTTTAATCGCGCTCAAACTGTCCGTTACGGTTCCGATTCCCACTCCCTGAATATATGCGGTATTGTATCTTGCACCGCCGCCGTTATAATCCTTTCCGGTTTTTATGCAGTCATTCGTGATTACAGATAAAAACGGAACCGGCATATAATCACGGTAAATGCACTCAATTTTATTGTTACCCTCAATTTTTATATCGACAAAATGCTTTATCTGTGCGGCAAACGCATTCCAAAGTTCATCATAGCTGTGAAAATCCTCAGCATAACCGAGTTTTAGACCGAGCTGTTTTCCGCTTACCATATCATATCCATTAAACAGCGTAAGCTCAAGGATTTTTGGCAAGTTGAAATATCCGGTAAGTATGTATGCCTCGTTTCCGAATGCGCCCGTTTCAACACAGCCGCTTGTACCTCCCAAACGTGCGTCAGCGAGTGATTTTCCCGCATTCATAAGCTCCGAAATAATCGCCTCGGTATTGTAAAATGCCGGCTGTCCCCAACCTTTGCGCGCGATTTCACATGCGCGGAGCAGGAATTTTCGGGGAGTTTTTTTGCTTATCTGAACGTTTGAGCTTGGCTGAAGCAGTTTCATCTCGTCCATGCAGTCAAGAATAAGATAACTTACATCGTTTACTCCGTCTGAACCGTCCGGCGCAATTCCTCCAGTATTGATATTGGCAAAATCGGTATATGTGCCGCTTTCCTTCAAGGTAATTCCGACTTTTGGAGGAGCTGGCTGATTATTGAATTTCACCCACAGGCATTCGAGTATTTCAAGCGCACTGTCACGGTCAATTCTCTGATTCTTAACGTCATTTTGGTAATACTCAATAAGATGTTGGTCAAAGCGTCCGGGCGAATATGCGTCCCACGGATTAAGTTCCGTAGTCACGCATAGATGTACAAACCAGTACATCTGAACCGCCTGCCAGAATGTCTGCGGCGCATGTTCCGGAACTACACGGCAATTTTCCGCTATCATCACTAGTTCTGATTTGCGCTCTTCATCTGTTTCAGCTTCCGCAAGTTTTTCCGCAAGCTCCGCATATCTTCTGCCGAATGTAATTATCGCGTCACAGGCAATATCCATAGCCTTAAGCTGTTCCAGTCTGCGTGACGCATCTCTATCCCCTAACCAATCAAGCTCCGCTATTGCCTCTGCAATATCCTGCTTATAGTCGGAAAATCCCTTTTCATAAATTTTATGACTGCATACTGTATGCCCCGGCCCTCTCTGCTCCATAAACTCGGTAAAAATACCGGCTCCGTAACAATCCCGCCACTCTTCCGTCATAGCAGAGAGAATTCTTTTTCTGAGCTGTCTGTCTTCCCAAAACGGAATTATCTCGTTTTTATGAAATTCCCTATCCTCATTGGTAGATGAAAAATTGATTTGCTCACGTTCAGCCATAACCTCAATGTCCTGCATTGTATGACAACACAATTCCGGAAACGTTGGTGCTGACTGAGGAGCGTCTGATTTTTCACCAACAATAAGCTCCCCATCGCCCAAATACAGAGTTCGGTTCTGCATATAATGAAGCAGACACAGCGCACGGAGTTCTGGAACACTGACACGTCCTTCATATTTTTTGTAAGCCTCGGTAAAAAGCCTTGCACGTTCCATTGAGAGTCTCGGAGCCGTTGAAAGACTTAAATCACGAAGTTTTTTCACACGTTCGGTCATAATAACTATCGCTCCTTTACAATTTTTATTTAAAAATTTTATATCTTTCTCTTTATCAATAAGTGTAATTTAAAAATTTTAAGATTCGGTAACTATGCTCTTTCTCTGCCACTTTTTCGAGAAATACCTCCACAGGAAGAATATATCTCGGCAAATCCAGTCCATTACCATCGCACACCAGACTCCAATCGCACCCCATTTAAATATTGAGCCGAGAATCCAGCTGAATAAAATTCTAAACACCCACATTGAGGCTATCGAAACAATCATTGTAAATTTAACATCGCCTGCCGCTCTCATTGTATTCGGCAGAGCAAACGCAACCGGCCATAAAATTATTGCACAGCCGTTATGGATTATTATAAGAATTGTAGCAAGCGAAAGAGTTTCCGGCGATAAATCATATAATTTAAGCGACCACTGCAAAGTCAGAATAATCGACATATTTACAACAAATGAGGCTATATATGTAATTTTCATCAGCTTTTTAGTATACATTTCAGCCGCAGGATAATCGTTTGCACCGACACATCTGCCGACAACTGAAAGAATCGCAAGTGACATCGCCTGACCGGGAATACAGCCCAAGGAATCGAGATTATTCGCAACAGCATTTGCGGCAATCTGAACCGTACCGAAAACTGAAATTATTGACACTACAAGCACTCGACCAAGCTGGAATATGCTGTTTTCAAGGCTCCCCGGTATTCCTATATACAAAATTTTTTTGATTATTTGCCAATTAGGTATCGGGGGTCTACGCCAATCTATATATATCGTATGATTTTTATCGGTAAGGCGATACATCAAATAGAGCATCGCAATTCCGCGAGCAGTCACAGTTGCGATAGCCGCTCCCGCAACTCCCATTTCAAAACCATAAATTAACAATGCGTTCAACCCTATATTTACAATATTCACAACAAGCGACGAGTACATCGATATTTTTGAATTTCCCATTGAACGGAACAACGCCGCACAACCATTATAAATTGCGATAAATGGATACGAAATTGCGGTAATCCACAAATATGTCACAGCGCTGTCCATAACGTCCGCTTCGATTTTTCCAAACAGCAACGATAAAAGCCCACGTCCGCCTATCATCACGCAAATCATTATAAACAATGACGAAACCAATGATACTATCATAATCTGAACAGCCGAATTGCGCGCGTTATTTTCATCTCTGGCTCCTAAAAAATGCGATGATACAACAGCTCCTCCGGTTGCAAGCGCCGCAAAAATGTTGATAATCAGCACATTAACCATATCGACAAGAGATACGCCTGATACCGATGCCTCACCAATTCCTGCCACCATTATGGTGTCAATCATTCCAAGTGATATCGCCAAAAACTGTTCCAATATCAGCGGTATAATCAGAGCCTTTAAATCTTTATTTGTAAAAATGGGAGCTTTTTCTGTATTTTTTGACTTTTCAGCTTCCAATTTTATTTTCACTTCCTCTAATTTCTATTTTTCTTTGATTCCGACTTAATATCTTTTTTTATTTTTTTCAAATCCGACAACATTTTAAAAGTATCACTTACCACGTGAACCTTCGACTCGCGGTGATTAATGACGCGTACCGGCATTTCATAAATTTTACACTTTTTCTTCTGAGCCCTGAGCAATACCTCAAGGTCAAACGCAAATCCGTCTGTTTTGCACTCTGAGAAAATTTTTCTGCCTATATCTCCTCTGAATGCCTTGAAACCGCACTGTGAGTCAGACAAATTAAATCCTGCCGAAATTTTAATAACCTGAATATATGCCTTTGATGCCAGCTTTCTTATAAAAGTATACCCTTCATAACCTTCTTTGCCGACATTTCTTGAACCGATTACCAAATCCGCGTCTTCATGAGATAAAAATTCTCCGGCGGCTTGTCCGATTACTTCAGTTCCATATGCAAGGTCACTATCTGTAAAAACAACAATATCACCTTTTGACGCACATACCGCAGTTCTTACCGCACAACCTTTTCCTTTATTTAGTTTATACGACTCGACACGGATATTCGCGTCATTTATTTCCTTTGCGGTGCGTTTTACTATTTCCGCACTTTGGTCGGTTGAACCGTCATCGGCAAATATAATTTCATAATCATTGAAATTTGCCGCCATATATCCGGACAAAGTTTTTACTGTGTCAGCGATAATGGAGGATTCATTGTACATCGGTATGCAAACTGATATTTTATAATTTTTCATAATCTTTACCAATTAAAATTAATCTTAAATTTACAGCTTTGAATATTTTATAATGCGTACATGAACTGTCGTTTCGAGCGTGTCATTTGAAAGCAGACGCTCTTTATCTGCCGGAGAACATTTATAATAATAAGGCGTCATGGTTAACAAATTCATAATAGCTTCTTTTGACGGCAAAACCGCCATATATTCGACTTCAATTTCATCTTTTAATAAAAATCCTTCGATTTCTGGACGCCGTGTTTCATTTAATACCGGCTTTGAATAAAGGGCGGCTTTAAATTCATAAAGGTGACGTTCTCCCGCAATTACCGCAAAAAGGCAGCCGTTATTTTTGAGTATTCTACGCGATTCATTTTCGGAAATAGGCGCAAACAAGCTGATTACTGCGTCAGCACATTCACTTTGCACCGGCATATCAAAAATATTTGCGGCAGCAAAAAACATTTTTTCTTGAAAAGAACGCTTTTTTGCCTGCTTTGACGCATGAGCAACCGCAAACTTCGACGCATCAAACCCGATTATTTCGCAGTTTGCTATTTTATCTGCCAAAAATAAATCATAATACCCCTCACCGCACCCTGCGTCTAAAATCAGCCGCTTTTCTGAAAAATTTTTCTTTAAGAAATCACTCTTTAAATAATTGTTACTTGAAAAATCGCCTGATTCAATAAAAGACGCAAGCGACTCTGCAATCGGCTCATAAAGATTAAGATTCAGAAACTGCGACCTTGCCTTTACCATTGCAGATTCATCGCCGGTTTTAGCATTATTCATTTTTCCCGGTGCAAGCAGATTAACATATCCTGAGGCTGCTAAATCAAAGCAGTGAACACGCCCATTTTTTCCGGAACAATGAAGTGCGCGCCGGTCATCAGAAAAATCAAGCGGTGAGCCGCAGTTTGGGCATATCAATATTTTGCTCAGTTCCATTCTTTTTAATCTCCATATCTCATAATGTATACAAAACTTATATAAATTCTGTATTAAAGTTTTTTGAAGATGGGCGCGGGGAGAAAACTTTTTTTCAGTTTTTGAAAATCAAAAACCAGTTTCTCCCCGCATAAATATATATAAAATATTAAGAACTCAAGCTCTGAGAGTAATTCCCAGTGTTTTTTCAAGATATGATAAAATTTTCTTTACAGCGGAATCCGCTTCATCATCAGTCAATGTGCGGTCAGCGGCACGTAGCGTAATTTTAAACGATACGCTCTTTTTGCCATCGCCGAGCTGATGTCCGCGGTAAATATCGAATAATTTTATATCCTCAAGCATTTTTACGCCGGATTTGAGCATTGCGTCTTCAATTGTGCCGACTTCAAGCGATTCATCGCATACAAACGAGAAATCTCTTGTCATTGCCGGGAACTTCGGAAGTGGTGTGTACTGCTTCTTAGTATTACGATTTGCGAATATGGTTTCATAATCAATTTCCGCAATATATACTTTCTTTGAAAAACCGTAATTCTCAGCTGCGGCAGGGTGAAGCTCTCCGAATATTCCTATTGCAGTACCGTCAGAGAGTGAAACAGACGCGCATCTTCCGGGGTGGAATGTCGGGTCATCGGATTTTGCGGCATATACGGCTTTTTCAATTCCGCAGAATGAAAGTATATTTTCTATCATTCCTTTTACGGTATAGAAATCGCCTGTTCCGTATGAACCTAACATTATTTTGACTGTTTCTTTCGGAAGTACGCCGCTTAAATTATGGATATTTTCGCTCTCATCATCGTATTTTTCACGTGGAGTGTATACCGACGCAAATTCAAACAGCGATACCGCCTCATTTCCGTAATTGGAATTACGTGATAATATTTCAAGCATTGACGGAATACCTGTGGTTCTCATTATGCTTGTGTCTTCACCGAGCGGATTTGCGATTACTACGCTATTTCTGCGCACATCGTTCTCTGCCATTGCCATTTTATCATAGTACTTGGGGCTGATAAATGAAAACGTCTGAATTTCGCTTGCGCCCATTCCGCAGAGCAATTCCGATAAATCAACAGTAAACTGCTGTTTTTCAGTGCGTCCGCCGGCAGAAAGTGAGCTCTTGAAACGTGTGGCTTCTATTGTATCATATCCGTAAATTCTGATAATTTCTTCCGCGATATCGTTCATACAGCCGAGGTCATCACGCCAACTCGGCACAGCGATTTCTCCGTTTTCGACAGCACATCCGAGGTCGGTGAGCACTTTCGCCATGTAATCGCCGCTCAGATTTACGCCGAGGAAATTATTGATTTTATCAACATCGAGAGGAAGTTTTGTGAGCTGTTTTTTATTCGGGTAAACATCAATTGTACCGTCTACAACATCGCCCGCTCCGAGAAGCTGAACAAGTTCACACGCACGTTTAAGCGCTTTCATTGTGATTTCGGGATCCATTCCCTTTTCAAATCTTGATGAAGATTCAGTACGCATACCGAGTGATTTTGCGGCAACTCTTACTTCTGCGCCCTTGAAATTCGCGCTTTCAAATACAACAGTTGCGGTAGAATCGGTGATTTCGCTGTTAGCTCCGCCCATTACTCCGGCAAGCGCAACTGCTTTTTTCTCATCGGAAATTACAAGCATACCGGATTTTAATACATGGTCGATATCGTCAAGGGATTTGAAGTTTTCACCTTCAGCCGCTTCACGTACAATTATATGTGCTCCGTCAAGGCACTTATAATCAAAAGCGTGCATGGGCTGACCGTATTCAAGCATTACATAGTTTGTAATATCAACTATATTGTTAATCGGGCGCACTCCTGCGGCACGTAAACGCATACGAAGCCAAAGCGGTGAGGGTGCAATTTTTACATTTTTGACAACTGCGGCACTGTATCTGCGGCAAAGTTCGGGTGCTTCAATATCAACCTTAATATAATTTTCAACATTATCGCCGTCAGAGAGCGGTTTTACCTCGGGTTCGGGAATTGAATATCCTCTATCAAATGAAATAGCGGTTTCACGTGCAAGTCCGATAACGGAAAGGCAGTCGGGGCGGTTTGAGGTTATCTCGAATTCTACTACTGTATCATTGAGCATGAGCACATCTTTGATATCACAGCCGATTTTATCGCCGTACTCCTCACCTAAAATTAAAATTCCGTTTTCGATTGCGTCGGGCATATCGTGAGTGGTGAGTGACAATTCCGCAATTGAGCAGAACATTCCCTCAGAATCAAGTCCGCGGAGCTTGCCTTTTTTTATATTTACTCCGCCAGGCAGTTTCGCGCCGACAAGTGCAACGGGAACAACTGCGCCGGGGAAAATATTTGTAGCCGCAGTGATTACCTGAATCGGAGCGTCACCGCCTACATCAGTCTTTGTTACGGTAAGTTTGTCTGCGTCGGGGTGCTTTTCGGTTGATAAAATTCGTCCGACAACTACATTTTCGATATCGGAGGCGAGAATTTCGTATCCCTCTACCTTTGAACCGGTAGCGGTCATACGGTCACAGTAACTTTTTATATCAATATCGGATACATCTGTAAAATCCGATAACCATTTCATAGGTAAATTCATAATCTATTAAAGTTCCTTTCAGTTTGTCATGGAATTTTTATACTTTCAAGAATTTTTACGAATCTTACATTTTTAAGAATTTTTATACTCTCAAAAATTTTTAAGAATCTTATTTTTCAAAAATAAATTTATTAAAAGTAATTATTTTGACAGATAGCTTACGATTAAATCGAGTCCGGCACCGTTTAGATTATTGCCGTTTAATACAATATCCGCGCGCCAGCGTGACGGCTCAACAAATTCGTTATGGCGGTATCTTACTGTATCAAGATAGCGTGACGCAACTTCATCAAGAGTCTGACCACGCATTTCGTGAAATTTTTTATATCTGCGGATAAGACGCTCATCGCTTTGCAAATCAACGAATATTTTTAAGCTTAGTTTTTTGTAAATATGTTCGAGATACAGCGCAAACAAGCCTTCGATTATAACAATATCTGAATCAGAAGCAAGCGCCGCGTCAAAATCACGGTACATATCGTCAAGTCTAAGTGAATCGGGGTGATTATGCTCGGGATATTCAATGCCGGTAATCGGCGCGATTGTTGTAGGGGTGGGATTTTTAAAATATGCGTCCATGTGGATTACCGTAACTTTTTTATCCGAGAGCTTTTCCGAGAGCATATTTGATAAAGTGGTTTTTCCACTGCAAGTTCCGCCCGCAATTCCTATAATAATCATTTTTGCGTTTCCTCCCCAAATTAAGTTTAATCTGAATTAATTGTCAGTGTTAAAAAGCAGTCCGCCAAAAAAAGTTACTGTTCCCTCACCGTTTATATAACGTATACCCGCTTTTCTTGCAAGCTCGCTGATATTTAGTCCATATCCTTCTATGGAATGGTGCAAAAGCTTAGGATAACGGCATTCTGAATCTGGATAGGTACATTTGGAGCATCTTCCGCAGCCTTCATTTGAGAGCAGCAGAAAATTACTTATAAATTCTCCTATGCGTTCATGAAATGAATCGACAACATGCTTAAAATCAATCAGTCCGTCATGCATTCCCTCAAAGTCAAACGAATCCTCAAGCTCATATTTTTTTGAAAAAAGAAGCATTTTTTCATATTTTAGAACACTTGTCCGACATTCTTCAACCGTGCCCACGGCAGGCGGACACGCCCATGAAGTTCCGTAATTGCAACATGAGTTCCCTTCACAAATTTTCCGTATTTCATCATAAAATACTATATCTTTTGTATCTATAAAATTTGCCTCATATAAGCCGGAATCCATTGCGGTCTGCTTTATTTTTTCTAAAATATCCATATATTCATTTTATTAAAACTGGGACAAGAAACGGATATCGTTTTCATAAAGCATTCTCATATCATCGATTTTGTATGAGAGCATAGCAATTCTTTCGATACCCATACCGAATGCGAATCCGCTGTATTCATCGGGATCGATATTGCAGTTTCTTAAAACTTCTGGGTGAACCATTCCCGCGCCGAGAATTTCAATCCAGCCTTCGCCTTTGCAGAGACGGCAGCCTTTTCCACCGCACACGAAGCATGATACGTCAACTTCCGCAGACGGTTCCGTAAACGGGAAATGGTGCGGTCTGAATCTGATTTTGGTTTCACTTCCGAACATGGTCTGAGCAAACAGCGCAAGAGTTCCCTTGAGGTCACCCATTGTAATTCCCTTATCAACTACAAGTCCCTCAAGCTGATGGAAAAGAGGTGAATGAGTTGCGTCAACCGCATCAGAACGATATACACGGCCGGGGGAAATTACACGAATTGGGGGTGCCTGTTTTTCCATTGTACGGACTTGAACTGGAGAGGTCTGCGAACGGAGAAGTACATTATCAGAGATATAGAATGTGTCCTGAGTATCGCGGGCGGGGTGATTTTCGGGAATATTGAGTGCTTGGAAGTTATAATAATCGTATTCAACTTCGGGACCTTCCGCGATTGTAAATCCCATGTTCAAAAAGATATTTTCCATTTCGCGCTGAATTTTAGTAAGCGGGTGAAGCTTGCCCACAGAAGACGCAGTACCAGGAACAGTAACGTCGATTTTTTCAGCGGCGAGTTTTTTTGCAGTTGCGGCGGCTTTCTGCTTTTCAACAAGGCTTGCAAGCTGTTCTTCGATATACGCACGTACTTCATTTGCAATTTGTCCCACAATCGGGCGTTCCTCGGCGCTGAGCTGACCCATTCCACGCAGAACTGAGGTAAGCTCTCCTTTTTTGCCGAGATATTTTATTCTGATTTGTTCGAGGTCAGCGTTAACGTCATTTATTGCGGCAGTCGCTTCCTCTTTAATTTTCTGAAGCTTTTCTTTCATGATAAAATTCCTTTTTTATTTTAATATATTTTTTATTTTTAATAAGTTGTAAAAATTTTAATCTATTTTACTGAAAAAACTCCTTTTAAGAAGTTAAAAAATTCTTTTGGCTTTGCCGAAGAAACTTCTTTTAAGAAATTATAAAAAAACACCTCGACCCATAAAAATAAGGGACGAAGTATCAAACAAAACTCCGCGGTACCACCCGCATTCCGGCATAAAGCCAACACTTTACCGAGTTATAACGGACTCTGCCGTAACAGAATACTACCGAATTTTCATAAATCACAAAAACCGGATTCATCTGTTCTGCTCCAAAGCGAAAAGCAACCTCCGCATTCGGGAAACCGCTCACAGCCAAGACGGTTTTCTCTGCTGTCTCGAATATACCGCGTCAGTGCATACTTTATCATTGCATTTATGTAGTCAGTATATCACAAAGCAGTATTTTTTTCAAGTATAAACAGCGCAAACAGTGTAAATTTTTTTGTAAATTAAAAATTCGTTCTGAAATAAAAAAGGAGTCCGCAAAGACTCCAATTTATTTATGAAAAAATCATTTCATACTTTCAGCAACAAAATCATCGATTACGCTGTTTATTTTGTCAGAATCCGGTGATACCGAGAAAATCGCGTATTTTCCGACAGTGCGTATTATAGCCGCATTGAGCTTGTCAATTTCGCCGGCAGTATATTTTTCAAATGCCGCCGCGCATGATTTACGGTATTCCTCAAGTTTAACTTTAAACTCTTCCGCCTGAGCTTCATTCTCTGCTTCAAATATAGCTACTGTTTCAGATGTCGCACCTGTTCCGCCGTATGAAACACAGTCCTCTGCGTCAATTCCGGTAAATATGCTTTCGGTTACATCATCTTCAAGCGGATAAAGATAATCGTCATATTCCACAGCGGTTGAGATATTCTCCGCCAGCTTATCTATATCCATATCAAGTTTTGAATAATCAGGTTCACCGTTTCCACATGAAGTCATCGCCGCAAGCGTAATCAAGCCTGCCGCTGCCAATGCCGCAATTCTTGTTTTAATCATATATTGCCCTTTCTTTTATCTGTTTATATAATAAATATTTAAATTATCACTCATTTGACACCGGTACAGTGTGCGTACGCAGATAGTCCGCCCATTTTATATAATATTCACGCGAAAAATGCACACCGTCTTTTGCCGCGTCTGCCGGAAGCGCGTCATTTTCATCGGCAAAATAAGAATACAAATCAAGATAGTATACTTGCTGTTCCTCGCACATTTTTTCAAGCAGTGCGTTAAACTCACGTATTCTGGGATTACCTGTATCTTTATAATTGGTATTTGATGCCTGTTCCGTCATTGGAATAATACCCTGAACGTAAATCTGCACATCTGGACGCAGTTCCTTTATTCTTGAAACAACATTTGAATACACCTGCGCAAAAATTTCAGAGCTGTTCCACCCAAGTTCATTCAATCCGAGGGATATATAAACTTTGCTGTAATCGGTGTTATGTTCAAGTGCCTGCATAACAGTCAAATCAATTTCATTTCCGTTTTCATCGGTAGATTTAATGAAATACTGAGTATCTACACTTGAAATATTAAGACCTGTATATCCGTAATAAATCGCTTTCAATCCGGAATGCATGGAAAGTCCAACTGTACGTGAATCTCCGATAAATACGGCATCCGTAAAGAAATCATCAGATACCTTTTCTCTTTCCGGCACAGGCTTTGAAAAATCATATTCTTCAACAACAGGTTCAGTTTCAGCCGGTTCTGTTACCGCTTCTGTTACAGGCTCGGTTTCCGGCGGCTCCGTGGTTACAGGTTCAGTTTCGGCAGACGTAGTTGTAGTTGTAACCTCAGTTTCTGTTTCTGCTGTCACTGAAGACGTTTCTTTTTCTGTAGTTTTAGATTCATCATTACCTGCAATATATAGCGGTTTAGATTTATCCGACGGATAATCTACGTTATCGTCAATAGATTCAGTGCTGAAAATAAATCCCGCAGTCCATACAAAAACCGCAAGCATAACGAATGTTACGCAGACTGATAAAATACCGCTGCGAAAACGTCTCATTCTGACATTTTTTTCATTTGTATTTCTGCTGTATTTACTCATATTTTACACCACCCCTATATATCAAAAAACAATTTAATTCAAATAATACAAAATGATATAATAGAAATTAATTTACACATGTAAATTATAACACAAGCAGCAAGTCGAATACAACACTTTTTTCGTATTTATTTGATAATTTATAGATTATTAATCAAAATATACAGATTATTAAAGAATGGAGCGAATGTTATTTTTATTTCCGCAAAATCCCAAATTTTCAGGGCATATAGCGCATAAAAAGTTTAATTAAGCCGAATTTATCCGGAAACGGAGGATATCTCAAATAATTAAAATCAAGACCGGACGCATGAAAAACTGATGACTGGGAAGAAAATGTATCAAATCCGGCTTTGCCGTGATAACGCCCCATACCGCTCTCACCGACACCGCCAAACGGAAGGTATGGATTTGAAATTTGCATTACGGTATCATTTATGCAGCCGCAGCCAAACGAGAGGTAGTTCAGTATTTTGTTTATATTCTTTTTATTTTTAGAAAATAAATACAGCCCCAGCGGCTTGTCCTTTTTAGCGATAAAATTGACTACTACATCGATATCGGAAAATTCATACAGCGGCAGTATCGGTCCAAAAATTTCTTCAAGGTGAAGCTTACTTGAACGTTTTATATCTTCCATAAGGGTAAATTCTATTTTAAGTGAATTTTCGTCAAAATTACCCCCAAAAATTATTTTACCGTCAGATAGATAATTTTTCAGACGCGCAAAATGCATTTTATTAATTATTTTGGGATATTTATCGCTTTTAAGCATACCATTTGGGAAAAATTTTTTTGTATACTCTATCATATATTTGACGAGTTCTTTCTTTACTGAAGAATGAACAAACAGGTAATCCGGAGCAACACATGTTTGACCTGACGACAACAATTTTCCGGCAACAATCCGTTTTGCGGCAATCCTTATATCCGCAGATTCATCGATTATACACGGACTTTTTCCTCCAAGTTCAAGCACTATCGGGGTAAGCTGAGCAGAAGCGGCTTTTGCTACAAGTTTCGCCACAGTTGAACCGCCAGTATAAAGTACAAAATCAATATGCTCAGTCCGTATTGCCCGAAGCGCCTCAAAACTATC
>CALWTV010000257.1 GCA_944384555.1 uncultured Clostridia bacterium
AAAAACTTTTACCCCATCTTCCCTCTCAAAATGACAATAAAATCATAATTTTATTGACACTCTAAATTAGCCGCTGTTATAACTTTTATAAAAAACAAATAGACCCTATGAATCTTCTCATAAGGTCTATTCTCTATATTTTTTGATATGTGCTGTTATTTTTCTTGATATTAGAATTATAGCAGCACATATTTTTTTGCGTTCCAACTTTGTCTGTTCTATTTTTTATAGAGTGACAAACAGCGGAATATCAATATCTTGTAAACACGCTAATTGGAATTGGGGTAAACTTTTTTTACAAAATCGGGTTACCTCTTGACAAAAGGTCATCACTCCCACTCCTAAGTACAAAACAGATATTAACTGATTTCGCTTAGGAGTTTTGACTTGATTTGATATCAAATGATACATATTATCTTAATTCTATAAGGTATATTGACTTCTGCTATCAAATAGCTATCACTTGGGTGCTATCAAATTAATTAGAATATCTCCCTTACTAAAACTCTACACCATTACTTTTTAAGTATTGAATTAATTCGTCTTTCTGCCGAAGAAGAAAATCAGTTGTTTCTTTTCGTTCAAAACATTTTCTGTTATCGATATCGATATCTTCTCCCTTAGACACAATGAAAGAAACAATCGCCTTAAATACTTTCTCACATTTTGAATCATCGTTTAATATATCTAATAAATTCTGACAATATGTCTCCATTTTCTTTTGATTGAACTTGGGCAAATCCTCCTTAGACATAACAATTCTAAAAAGCATCATAGCATGATATCGACTTCTTCGATATTTTTTATCAATTTTATTTGATTTAAATAAATTTTCTATCTTGTATAATGATAGAGCGCTAAGATAATACATTATTAATTTATCTGAAGTTTTGAATATTTTGTTACCCACTCTTTTAGCCACAGTGCCATATTGCCCTGACACTGCACTTGGCTCGTTTAAAAACATTGCTGAAATAGTTTTGATTTGTGTAGGGATAGTAACAATTCGGTTCTTAGGAATATCACTGTCTCTGTACTGTCCAGTACGCCTTTCATAAACTAAAGAATCTTGACTTGTATAGGTTTTATAATATTTATAGGTTTTATAATATTCTTCAAGATTTTTTTGAAAAGTTGACAATGCTTCTAATTGTTCTTTTTTTATAGCAGTTTGACTATTGGTTGCTTTTGTAATTTCATTCTTTAAGTTTTCGTTTTTAGTAGCAATTATTCTTATAGGAATAATTAAGTCATCAATATTATCCGACAATTCCATATTGTCTATAAGTATGTTGCTTGTCTGACATCCATTAACAATTTGATAGTCTTCAATTGTTGCTATATCTCCCGGAATCGAAATACTTGAAGCTACAACAGTTATTCCGTTATTAAGCATACTAAAAGCATTCACATTACCCGACATAATTGTCTCACATATACTCTTATTTACATCAGGATTTGGTCCGAGATAATCCCTTATATTATCTTCGAAAACAGGTTTTACCGTTCCGTTATCATCTATTATAAGTTTTTTAAATTCTTTAAAAGGCAAAACACCGCTATATCCAACTTCATCATCATTTAGTGAATACATTGTAATTCTTTTTTCAAATTTAAATGTAGCTGACAATTTGGCTTTTGTTTTTCTATATAAAGCTTGTATTTCAGCAGAACCACAAGGAATAAATTCAATGTTAGAAAATAAGTTTGTTGTTCTCAAAGCTTCTTTACCTACTGAAACTGTTGCTTTGAGATTTGTATCATCAGTCCAAGTCCCCAGTGTAACATAATATAGTAATAATTCGGGGTTTTTTCTCAACTTACTACCTTTGCTAAAAATATAATTTTTTAATTCTACAAATTTTTGCATCTCAGGTGTACGAAAAATAGAATCATCATCACCAAAAAACAGCTTCGCATAAGTCAATAAGTTTGATATTTCCGTATTGTCGAACGACGAAGAGGTCTTAGTTTGTATCAAAACAAATTTAACAGAAATCGTTTGATTATACGAAATTAATAAATCTATATCATCAGTTGTATTAATAAGTTTTTGATTAACAATGATTGCAATTCCATCAATACCTTGCGTATTCTTTCCTGTTGTAATGTCTTCGACATCAAAATCGTTTATTCCATACACATCATTGACAACGCAATAATTTGAAAAATATTCAAATAATAATGAAATATCATCTATATTAACGCTCAAATCTTCTTTAAACGCCTCAATCATACTTTGTGTAATTCTATCCATACGGATGCCCCCAATATAATATATACAATTATTGTACATCATAATTTGACTTTTTTCAACATTGCTCATTCGATCATCTCCGATAATAATATTATTTCCTATTATTATCATATATTATAAATTTAAAAAACAATGTCATTTATGGTGTTAAATAGCAAGCGCCGTCTTTTTGATACTTATTGTATGTAGACTTTTTGTATTCATATTTATTATACTATGTATTATGGAGGATTGCAACTATGGATATTATAAAAGTCTTTGGAGACAATTTAAAAAAATACCGCACCGCAAAGGGAATATCACAAGAAGCATTTGCCCATAAATGCGGTATGCACCGCACATATATCAGTGCAATCGAATGCTACCGCAGAAGTATCTCCTTAGAGAACATTCAGCGCATCGCCGATGCTCTTGAAATTGAAACATATAAACTGTTTATAGAAAGCGAGGAAACAAAATGATTACTAACCTTACTGAATTTATAACTGAATTCACAAAAATCAAGGAACAAGGCTGGATTAAGACTCATCGATCCGGTCCTACTGGTATAGGAAAAACTTTAGAGGATTTATTGGACATTCCTGAAAACAATTTTGATGAGCCTGACTTTGGAGACTATGAGTTAAAATCTTGCAGAATAAACTCGCAGAGTATGCTTACGATGTTTACGAGAACGCCTCAACCTGCCCGCTCAAATACATATCTGCGTAACAAATACGGCTATTCAAGTTCAGCATATGATAATGATGAAAAAGTATTGCATTCAACATTAACCGCAGCAAGATTTGTTCCTATTGCAAACACAGGTCATAGCTTAAAAATCATTTGCGATGAAAACAAAATCTCTATTGCATCTGAAACCGAGGTGGAAAATGTATTCTGGGACAAAGCTTCACTAAGAAAGGCTTTTGAAAAGAAATATAAAAATAAATTTGTTTACGCAAAAGCTGAAAGTCGTGGTTCAGGAGCAAACGAGGAATTCTATTTTGTTGATGCTTATGAGGTAAGTGGTTTTGATTACGATGCTTTTATTCATTTGTTAGAACAAGGAAAAATTTTTATTGATTTACGAATTGGTCAATATCCTGATGGTCGAACGCACGATCACGGTACCGGTTTCCGTATTCGTGAAACAGATCAGTATTTATTATTCAAAAATATTAATAAAATTGTATAGGAAGTATAGTTATGGCAGAAAAAACAAATATAAAAAAGTGCAAACAACTTGTGTCGAATTTAAAGAAAAAAGTATACTTTAAATCCGCTTTAGCAGCATATAACAAAAAATATAGTCAAATAGTCCAAAAACTAGTTGCTGATGGTGAGCAACAAGAATCTGCTAATAAAAAGGCTTATAGATTAGTACTATCACAATTGCACGACATAATGAGAGAAGCTCAACCACTAATTGAAGATGTCATAAACAGCAGAATAGAAAATGGGGAAATTTCAGATGCTTCTCAAGCAAGAAAATCTATCGCAGGTAACTTGTTCCAACAATTTGTTGCATATACACTGGCACAAAATATTCTAGTTCAAAACATAGATAAAGATGTTATTGTTTCGCTTTCTTCAAATGTTTTAGATGAATATGCAGTTATTGATGTAGGCGAAGATAAGCAAAAACCTGACTCTGATGTGCTGGTTTACTCGGAATCAAATAATACCCCAATTATTAATTTTTCTTGCAAAACATCGTGTCGTGAAAGGGCAGGACAGACATATAAATGGAAATTATTAAGTGATCTAGCTTGTTGTAATTGCGAGCATAAACACAATAATGAAAACTGTCCAGTTACAAAATATAGCCTACATTATGAACCTAAGCGAAAAATATTTATGTATTTTATTACAGCTGATTTTTATAATGAATTGAGCAATCCTCAAATAGTAGCAATGTTCAACTTTTTTGATAATTCTTATGTCGCAAAGCCTCATTCGTCTTCAGAAAAAATAAAGACACTTGAGTACATTATTGATGATATAAATACCATTTATTAATTTAACTGCTCTAGACATTAGAAGTCTAGAGCAGTTAAATTTATTATTTCCTTAAAACAACAATGTGTTCATTGGTCATTGTAGAAGATTTTTTACCACTTTCATTTGTAGGAGAGTTTTGTGTAGGCATAACCTTATTTATGATATTCCTGTCAATTGTATAGATGTGTTGAAGTCCATAATGCTCTGCAATCTCTGCAATAATCACATCGGTCGATAATGTTTCACCTTTTACCGTTCGGTTTCCTACAACCCAAAATTGGTATCCATCTTTTTTTGTTTTTGCAGCAATCTTAGAAATCGAATTAGATAAATCTAAGTAAAAACTATAGACATCTCCTGCTCGTTCTAAATCAATATCCTTAATTTTTTCAAGAGAGTTTTTAAGAGTTTTGCTAGGAATTGTATATTCAAATCCGTTTCTAAATTTACTACCACCCATCAGAGATTTATCAATGCCCATAATTTCTTTGTCTGTAAGCTCAAATAAATCTAACCATTGAAGCGAAAGTCTGCTATATTCTCCATATGCTACAGTTGTTCTGCTGTCGCCATATGGTGGTGATGTAACAACTAAGTCAATTGAATTATCCGGTACATCCTCAAGAGAAGTAGCATTATTTTTATGTATTAAAACTTCTGATTTACAATCTCTTTCAAAACAAGTTTCAACAAAATCATTCATTTTAACAACATTTCTATTAAGAATAGTAGAAAACTCAGAAATGACATCTGGTTTAAAAGTTTCTACTTTCTTTGAGGGCATTCTAAACATTTTGAATTCGCCATTTCGTCTATTTGAAACGAATCTAATAGTCTCACTGAATGCGACAAAAACAAAATTACGAATATCTTTATTTTCAATCTTGTTTATTTCAGACTTAATCAACGCCATAAGAAGAATTGTTCTTGGCTTAAACCAATATCCGATATTTTTAAAATTTGGAATATCTAAATTCAAATAATTATCTTTTTTATATTGCTCCAAATAATAAGGTGCGTTAGAACCCCAGCCATCTTTACTTGTTAAATCGAGAGAATACTTATTTTTCATCACCTCATCAACACTATCTATTTGTAGACAGAATTGACTATAAACATCTTCAATTCTTGATAATAGGTTTTGCACTTCTTGCTGAAGCAGTGTGATATCCAGTTTTGTTGTCTTAACCTTGCTGAGAAACAGCGCCAAAGGATTTATGTCATTACCATAAACTGTATTTATTCCTGCTAACATTGCCTCAACAAGTACTGTACCAGAACCTGTAAATGGATCAAAAATAGTATCAATATTTCTCTGTTCTCTTACTAATCTTATTATATTTCTGCTAATAGGACAAACCATCATAGCCGGATAGTTATGTATTCCGTGGGTATATTCTCTTACATCACTATCTTTGAAATCCCAGTAGTCAATAGGCAACGCTTGCAAAGAAGCGATTAGTTTCTTATCTATTCGTGTTAGCATTGAATTCTTACCCTTATCACTTATTTTTTTGCTGTTTTGGACATCTTGCCCCGTTATTTCTCCATCGTGAGTTTTAATTTCAACGGTACATATTGTGTCATTGTGCCAACCTCCGTGAGGAACCAACATAATTCTTTCTATTTCGAATCCATATTTATAACCAATACCACCGCTATTCCAGCCAAAAGTTATTACCTTGCCCCCAATTTTAACGATTCTTGAAATCTCTCTTTTGTGATTTCCCCAAAAAGATGCTTTTGTAGTGTCCCAAGTAACATTATATCCAACATTGTTATAGCACTCACTAACTTGCCTCGGCGAGTATGGTGGATCATATAAAACCCCATCAACTGAATTAGTATCAAATATTTTCATAAATTCGAGAGCGTCCAAGTGATAATCTGTATCGAATTCCAAACTCAAATCATTAGTGATTGTCGCAAATTTGTTTTTGTTAGCAAACGGATCAATCCACAAGCCATCCGTCAGTTCTTCTTTTATCAATTGGTTAATAGGCTTAATATCAAATGTATTTTTATTAGGCATCGCCCAAACTCGTTCAATATAAATATTTTCGTTTATTCGTTTAGTCTTTGTTGTTATCTTTTTTCTAGCATCCTCAGGTTTTTGAGCATTTTCCGGTATCGTCCATACATTACCAACTCTTTGTGCCCCATCTATTCTACCTTCGTTGCATAAAACTTGAACTCGTCTCGGAGTCATTTCCCATTTTTCGGCTGTTTGCGCTACACTTAAAAAATTCATAACCTTCCTCCAAAACTTTGCTAGTTATATTATATACTGAAATGCGAACAATTACAAGGGAATATTGCAACGGGGCAGAGATTTCTCTCTACCCCCGTTGCAATTATATTGTGAAAATAAGTTCTGTATTTACAATCTCCATCACTCTGCTGCGAATATTATTCATCTTTCTAACCCATTCCATTTGATTTTCAGCTTTGAGCTTTTCCGTTACATTTTCTTTTTCCGCCAGTTGTTTTACCAGCCGAGAGAAGATTTCTTCTGCCTGCCTATCAATATCGGCAAGGTAGCTGTTCAGCTTGCAGGAAGTCAGCAAGTTCGTATAAAAAGCTCTTTTATGCTCCTTAATATACCGCAAATGTCTTTTTCCCCAAATGCCTACTGGTTTCTGTTCTTCTTCGGGCAGTGAGAGGCAAGGGAGATAATAATCTCCCTGCAGTTCATACCATAATTCGTTCTTTTCGTCATAAATTCTCTTTTCCATTGTGTGTTCCTACCTTTCATCTTTGTAATTTCTAAAGCGTGAGCCACGCTGTTTAGACTGTGTGATTTCCTTTGCCTGTTTCAGCATATCATCAATTTGTTTACTGCCGAAAACCTTGCGGAGCAGTTTGTAATCTTGCAGTTCCGACTTTTGTGCGGCGTTGATTTTCTCCAAGTTCTTTGCCTTTTCCGACAGTCTGTTGTTATCGTGATACAGACTTTGATTTGCCTGCCGCCATTGCTCCAAAGTGTTCTTCATTTCAAAATATTTGATGATTACACCCTGTACCAGTTCTCTCAATGCGTTGATTACAGGCTGTGCAATTTTCGTTTTATATGTCTTTGCACTCATTAAAGCAGGAGGATCGGGGAGTTGATACTGCGGATCTTCATCAAAGTTTTTTACTACATTATCAAGAGACTTTTCGCAGTCAAGCATATTGTTTATCCGAGATTTTACAAGCTCCAATTTATCTTCCTGCCTGCTGATTTCATCGCCTAACTGAGCCACTTCTTTCTCTCGTTCCTGCTTTTTGTAGTCAAGAACAGAGAGGTGTTTCTCGTGAGTTCCTTTGTGTTCCCATTCAATTCCGTGACGCTCCATCACAGCTGAAAGCTGTTCTTTTTCGGATTGTATCCACTGATTCCACTCTGTATTTTCACGAGTACCGCCCTTGAAACCCTGTGCGGCTAATGCTTGTTTCAGGCTCACTCTTGTATCAAGACCTCGCTTACTGCCGGTAATAAACGGGACAAA
>CALWTV010000258.1 GCA_944384555.1 uncultured Clostridia bacterium
TATTTCCACCGTACACATCGTTGTTGGCTGTCTTGTCCCAAATTGGAAACATTGTTTGATATTTGTTTGCTGTTTGTTTTACACACTGAGTATCAACAAGTTTTTTCAGTGATTCTTCAATATAATCTGCGGCTACCCCTAAGTCAGAAGCAATTTCCGTTACTGTTTTAGGCACAAGGTAGGCGTCAAGGCAAATATTCTGTGGCAGCAGCCCTTCAAGAGCTTTATCTGCATTATCATAATTACCAAGTTCACTGTTCCATGTTGCTACGTAGCCCCCCATCTCAAATTTCAAGGGTATAGCTTTTCTGTATTCATTTTCCATGTGTTCCATTTTTATTATCTCCTCTCTTAATTGAATTTTTGACTGATTTAAACGCCATTTCACAGACGAAAGAGAAATGCCGAGTTCTTGAGAAATAGTTTTGTAGTCCTTGTCTTCAAGATAAAACATCACACATACATCACGGTAGTTTTTCGCAAGATATGAAACCGCACGGCGGACTTTTAAAATATCTGTTTTGCGCAGGTACTCGCTTTCCGGCGTTTCATAGCTGATGCCGGCAATACCGTTTATAATAATCTCGTCAGTCGGGATTTCATCGGTCTTTTTATATGACTGCATAACCGTATTGCGTGCGATACCCCAGAGCCACGGTAAAATTTTGCTTTTGTCATGAAGACGCTGGAATGAGCGGTAGGCATTCAGAACAATATTCTGCGTGATATCTTCTGCGCGGTATGGGTCATGCGTTTTGTTGTATGCAAAGCGATACAGTCTGTCAAGTTCTGCTAAAATAATTCCATCAAGCTCTGAGTTCACTTTTTTACCTCCTATGATGTTTTCGTATATAAAGTCATTTTTAGAGAGGGTTTGTTAGGTGGATTTTGAATTTTTTAAACTTTTAATTGACATAAAGTCTAATTTTAAATTTATTTATAATTTAAAACGGGAAAGCCGATTTCTATAAGGCAATCCCGTTTTTTGTATATTATTGATTTTTAAATTACTATATTATAAAGTGCATCTTATTACATTGAATGACCATGCGTTAAGCGTGCAATTTATTTTACCGCCATCAGCATACACAGTGGAATATGTTTCGCATACGTTTTCAGGATAAAGCAATGAGTTTGTGTCTTTTTCAGATTCACTCGAAACTACCGCAACTTTATATTCACCGTCTTTTACTTCGGGACAGGTGAATTCCGCGTTTACGGATTCATTTCCGAATACTGCAATTTTGATTACGAGCTCGTTTCCGCACACACCTGTTGTTACGTATGTATTAGTCAATGCGCCCTTTATTACGGTATTGTCATTTTTTACGACTCTTTCAACTGTGTTGTTTCCGAAAAGACGCTGAACGTAATATGAAGGTATTCCGAAAATATTATTGTTGTCAAAATTGATGAGATTTACCGGCCATCTTCTGTCATGGTCATTACAGAGCAGGGGAGCGTATGAGGCTATTTCAACGCGGTCGCAGCAATTTTCCATATGCGTCATAAATGTTGCGTCTGATACCGCTCCAAGCAGATTTCCGTATCCGACTTCACTGTTGCATGCGTATTCGCCTACATATATTTTCGGTCCATTGCCGCTGTAACGCTCATTCATTGACGGGAATGTTTGCGGAACTGTGTAATAGTGGTCGTCAACCATATCGATAGGCGCATTTTCAACATAGCAGTCAGCAATTAAAGTAAGATTAGGGTAACGTTCCTTTATTGCGGCATAGAATTTTTTGTATCTGTAATCATAATCTCTGCCGGAATTTTCGTTTCCGATTTCTACATATTTGAGGTTGAACGGTTCGGTGTGACCGTCTGCTGCACGTTTTGCGCCCCATTCTGTTGTAACATCGCCGCAAATATATTCTATTCCGTCAAGTGCATTTTTCAGCCAGTATTCGATGCCTTCTTCATTTGCAAGCTCACTGCTTCTTGCCTGACATGACATTCCGCAGTTTATAACATACATGATATCTGCTCCCAAATCTTCGGCAAGCTGACAAAATTCAAGCATTCCCAAACCATCGGTACAGCGGTAATTCCATAAATCCCAGTGTCCCGGTCTATCCTCAATTGCGCCGACAGTTTTTTTCCAGTGAATTGCGTTTTCGAGCGTGATTCCCTCAACTACACAACCGCCGGGAAATCTTACAAATCCGGGTTTTATTCCTCTCAGCATCTCGACTATATCTCGTCTGAAGCCGAATTTGCGTCCGGCATATGTATCTTCGGGGAAAAGCGTTACAAAATCAATGTATAACGAGCCGTTTCCGGAAACTTCAATGAAAAAGCGTGCGTTTTTGTCAGTTTCGGATTCGGGAACATCAAAATCAAAGTTAAACTTCTTATATTCGTTAGTTATTCCGCAGATATCAGATGACGCGATTACGCTTCCGTCTTTGTGTATTAATCCCAATTTTATATTAGTGATATTTTCACTTTTAGCGATTATATATCCATAATAGTTCTGATTTTTTGCGCTGATACCCCAATAGCCGCCGTTTATAACTCTCGCACAGCCGCCGTTTACGGTAAATTTCATCTGATTTGCACATTCGGGATTACGTGGATTTTCAGTTATTTTTTCGACAAATGCGCTTGTGCCTGCGGCTTTTCTTACACTCCAACCTGGAAGCGGGTTTGAAATATCAAAATTTTCAGTATGACCGTTTCTTGTGCGTACTTTTCCGTCAGCGTAAAATGTACCCTCAGGTATATCACTTTCGGAAAAATTGCGGTTACGTATGAGTTCTGCATAAAGTCCGCCGTCGCCCGCATGGTTTATTTCTTCATAAAATATGCCCCACATCTTGGGATTTGGCGTTCCGATAGTTTCATTTAAATTAATATTTATAGTTTTGTTCATTTAAAAATTCCTCCTCTTAGTGAGTGGTTGAATCTGCTCCTATGATACCATTCTATATTTAATTTGTCAATAGATAAAAAAATAATTGTACGTACAATTTTATGTTTATATAAATTTATAAAAATAAAAGATAGGTATGATTTTTTTGAAAAAAACGTTATTTTAATTAAAAATATAATTTTATAGGCTATTGACACAAAAACATAATTATGTTATACTATTTTCATAATTATGTTATGTATTTACGGAGGACAATAAAATGTATAAGCACATAACAAAAGAACTTCCAAGAATGATTGACGTAAGTGTTGTAAGAGCGTCATATACTATGGAAGATGTCGATAAAATGATTGAAACTGCTATTAAATATAATTGTATTTGTGTTTTTGGAATGCCGAGCGTAACTCCCTATATCGTTGAAAAATTAAAAAATTATCCTGAAATTCATGTCGGCGGTGTAGTAGGGTTTCCTTCTGGTGAAGAAACTACCGAAACAAAATGCTTTATTGCGCGTCAGCATGTTGAAAGTGGCTGTGATGAAATCGATATGGTCATCAATATAGGCGCGGTCAGAAGCGGCATGTGGGATTATGTTGCAAAGGATATACGCGCCGTAAAAGATACAGTCGGTAATCTGCCACTCAAGGTAATTTTAGAAATTGCATATTTGACAGATGAACAAATCAGCAGAGCTTCGAAAATTGCGGTTGAAAGCGGAGCAACATATGTAAAAACGGGCACAGGTTGGGCTGGTGTTCCTACCCCTCCCGAAAAAATTTCATTAATAAAAGAAGCAATAGGTGATATGGCTTTGATTAAAGCGGCTGGCGGTGTATCTTCACTTGACGTTATCGATGATATGATTGAGCGCGGCTGTTCAAGATTCGGTATTGGGGTTTCTACGGCGGCACGTCTTATGGGCGAAGTTGAAGCAATGGAGCTTTAAAACATACGCAATATGGTAAATGAAACTTTTTTAAAATGACAATTCCTAAAGAAAGGAAACTTTCAAATTTGAAAGTTGTGGTCATAACATGAGATACATAATTGCATATGACCTCGGTACAGGAGGCGTAAAAACTGCGCTTTATTCGGAAAAAGCAGAGGAAATCGCGGCTGTATTTCGGGAATATCAAACCTATTTTCCGAAACAGGGATTTCAAGAACAGTTACCGTGCGAGTGGTGGAATGCTGTTGTTGATTCTACAAAAGAAGTTCTGTCAGTATCTCAAAAATGTGGAGTAACGCCTGATGATATTGTATCAATAGGTACGTCAGGACATAGTCTTGGAGTTGTGGCAGTTAATAAGAACGGTGAACTGGTATTTGATACTACCCCGATTTGGTCCGATTCCCGCGCTCAAGTTCAGGCGGAACGTTTTTTTGAGAAAACGGATAAAAAAGCTTGGTATAATATGACCGGCAACGGATTTCCCGCTCATCTTTATTCGGTTTTTAAAATAATGTGGTATCATGACAATTATCCCGAAGAATATGCGAATACATATAAATTTATAGGTTCAAAGGATTATATAAATTTAAGACTCACTGGTAAATTTGCGACTGATTTTTCATATGCGTCCGGAAGCGGAGTATATAATCTTGAAACGGGCCGATATTCTGATGAATATATCGGTATAAGCGGAATTGAGCCGGATAAATTGTGTTCTCCTGTAAAATCTACTGATGTAATCGGTACGTTGACTGAAAAAGCCGCATTAGAACTGGGGCTCTCATCAAAAACCAAAGTTGTATGCGGCGGTGTTGACAATGCCTGTATGGCACTTGGTGCGGACTGCTTTGAAAACGGACGTTCGTACATGTCGGTGGGGTCTTCTGCGTGGATTGCGGTTTCTTCAGATAAACCGGTGCTTGATTTTGATACAAAGCCATATGTTTTCGCACATTGTGTGCCCGATATGTATGTTTCATCGACCTGTATTTTTTCCGCCGGACTTTCACTGCGCTATATTCGTGATACAATTTGCCGTGACTTACTTAAATCAACTGACGCTGACCCGTATTACTTAATGGATATGGAAGCGAATGATTCCCCTGTCGGTTCAAACGGATTGATTTTCAATCCCAGTCTTTCAGGCGGTTCATCAATTGAGCCAAG
>CALWTV010000259.1 GCA_944384555.1 uncultured Clostridia bacterium
TATAGAGCGCAAGAACAACTATTGTGAAATATGCGCATGATTGAAAAAAAATTTTTTTAATGGCAGCCCAAATTTTCATTTAAGAAAACCTCATCTTGAAAAATCAGATATAAAAACAACTACTTAATAGAATATCATGAAATCATATATTTTTCAAGTGAAATAAGAAATAATTTACATATTATAAATCAAAAAATGATTTTTTATAAATTAATCAATATTAATCTGGTGAGTCGGGATAAACAAAATATGAGCGGCTGTAATACTCGTTTGTGTCTGAATTTTTATATACTTCGGCACGCTGCTTGCTTAAAAAATTTGTGATAGCGTACATATCAATCCAAATTTGATTTACGCCGTCTTTTTGTGACGGGTCAAAGATGAGCTGCATTCCGTAATGAAGATGAGGTATTTCAATATTGTTTGTATTTTCCTTTGAGCTGTAACCGGTCATTCCGAGATATCCGATAACTTCACCGGCATTTATAATTTTTCCTTCATAGATATCGTTGTAGGGGTGATTTTTGCGTAGATGGGCATAATAATAGTAGCGTTTGTTGTCGTGAGAACGGATACCTATTCTCCAGCCGCCGTATTGATTCCATCCGACCGCCTCGACATAACCGCTTTCGACCGCAATAACGGGAGTGCCGACACTGCCGACTAAATCATGACCGAGATGAGGGCGCTGATATCCGTAGGAACGTGAGGCTCCAAAATCATCATAATGGTTGTAGTAATATCCTTTGGCGAGAGGGGAGAATACCCTTAATCCGTATTTGTGTTCGACTGACACTGAACCGTCCTCATTTTGAGTATATTTGTCATATTCTCCGACAAAACCTCCGAGTACGGCATTGTATGCTTCAATATAATAATTGTATAGTTTTTCATTTGCCGCGATTTCGGCAGGAGTTTTACCAGCGTCAATTTTTTCAATGATATTATCGAGCTGAGATTTTTTATATCCTTTGAAATTACCGCCGTTTTTCACTGCAAGTACCGATAAAAGCTCAATCCAGTTATAATGAAGCTCACTCTCCCAAGAGTCGGTATCTGCTTTGAGCGCGTCTGACATTGCCTCGTAGGTGACATCAAAATCTACCCATTTTATATAAGATGAATTAACCGACACCATAAATACAGGCAAAATCAAAGAAACAGCGGTTAAAATTTTAATAGTATGCAAAATGATTTTTTTCATAGTATAAAATCCTGATGTTAATTATTTTATATAAGTTAATATAGTCTTTTGAGAAGATAATATACCGCGAATATTTTTACAATAAACGAATAAGAATCGAGAAAAATAATGTATATATGTATAAAAATAATGCATATATTCATCAAATAAGTTGACTTTTAAGTGTGAAGATAATATAATATATAAAGATAAAATAATTACGCTGAAAAAGGATAGTCTATAAATTATGAACAGACGTGAATCGCGCGAAACAGTATTCACTTTATTGTATGAAACAGAATTTCATCCGGAAAAGCATTATGAAGACGTCTACAATTTTGCTTTGGAAACCAGAGATATAAAGGAAAATGATTATATAAAAGACGTATTTTTTGGTACTTGTGAAAATATGGAAAAAATAGATAAAATAATAGAACAAGCAGCGGTTGACTGGAGAATCGAGAGAATGTCGAAGGTAACGCTTTCAATTATCAGACTTTGCGTTTATGAACTGTTATACAGCCTTGATGTTCCGACTAATGTGGCTCTGAATGAAGCAGTGGAGCTTGCTAAAACTTACGATATTGCTACGGCTCCTGCATTTGTCAACGGTATAGTAAATCGTGCGGCAAAAATAATTGAGGAATTACCTGCACAAACAAGCGAAAACGCGCAATCATCAGAGGAAGAATAATTCCAAAAAACTCGGAAAATTAAATTATGGATAAATCATATTTTTTAGGAATAGATACGAGTAATTATACAACATCGGCGGCGGTATGCGATTTTGACGGAAATGTAATCGCGAATATAAAAATACCGCTTAATGTAGATGAGGGAAAAAGAGGTCTGCGACAAAGTGACGCTCTTTTTTCACATACAAAAAATTTGCCTGAAATATCAAAAAAACTTAAAGAAGTTATATCCGGCAAAAAAATTTCTGCTGTCGGTTATTCCGCATATCCGAGAGATGCTGAGAACTCATATATGCCATGTTTTCTTGCCGGAGAAGCGGCGGCGTCAATGATTGCTGCGGTTCTTGATGTACCGATTTATAAATTTTCTCATCAGAGCGGTCATATAATGGCGGCGGTTTATTCTTCGGGGGCATCTGATTTTTTAAACGGAGAATTTGCGGCGTTCCATGTATCAGGCGGAACTACCGAGATAGTTTTGGTAACTCCACATGAAGAATCTTTTTCGGTAAAATTGATAGGGGAAACGTCAGATTTGAATGCGGGACAGGCAATTGACAGAACCGGAGTAATGCTTGGAATAAAATTTCCATGCGGACCTGCAATGGAAAAACTGGCACTTCAAAATCAAAAAAAAATCCCCAAACCTAAAATAAGTGTATCGGGATTGAATTGTAATCTTTCAGGACTTGAAAATCTGGCACAGAAACTTTATTCCGAAACTAATGATGAAAAGCTTGTATGCGCATATGTGTTTGAATTTATCTCTGAAACTCTCGTAAAAATGACAGAAAATTTAATTTCGCAATATGCGCCGGAAAATTTGCTTTATGCCGGCGGCGTGATGAGCAATTCAATTATTAAAAGCGCTCTTTCAAAAAAATTCAAATGCAGTTTTGCCGTTCCTGAATTTTCATCTGACAATGCCGCAGGAATATCGCTTTTATGTAGAAAAAAGTATCTGAGCGAGCGGAGAAAGGCGGAGTATAATGAATAATGACATGAATTTGCCGGAAACCGAGATTGTCGGCGATGGAACTAAAAACGCGCCTATATCGGTTTCTCAGCTGAACGAATATATAAAAGCAGTTATCGACAGTGACAGCTTTTTAAATGGTGTATATGTAAAGGGAGAAATATCGAATTTTACCAATCACTATAAAACCGGCCATTTTTACTTTTCGCTTAAAGATGACGGCGGAGTAATCAAAGCTGTTATGTTCAAGTCAAGTGCGTCAAAATTGAAATTTGTGCCCGAAAACGGTATGAAAGTAGTAATTCGTGGCCGTATATCTTTATTTGTGCGTGACGGACAGTATCAGCTGTATGCGGATTCTATGGAACCGGAAGGAATAGGCGCACTTTATCTCGCGTTTGAGCAGCTTAAACGGAACCCTGAAGCTGAGGGGCTGTTTCCCGAGAATACAAAGAAAAGTATACCCAAAATACCGACAAGCCTTGGGGTACTTACTGCGCCGACCGGTGCGGCAATTAAGGACATAATA